>CAIYBQ010000253.1 GCA_903924445.1 uncultured Armatimonadota bacterium
CGCCCCAGATGCGCAAAATTTGTTTGATATGGAGCGGAAGCGCAAGGATTCCCGCCTCACAACAATGCGTATCGAGCTGACAAAGCTTTACATCGATGCCGGGCGTCTCCCTGAAGCCAGAAAGATTCTGGATGCCGTTCTCGATTTACATCCAGATAACGAAGTCGCCAAAGCGCTCAATGCACGCCTCCTGGAAGCTCCTGTACGAGTTCAGACAACGAAACCTGCTACTCCAACACCGGACAGCCCACCACAGCCGCGCAAGACGCTCCTAGAGTGGTTCAAGACCGCCGACTGGAAAGTGCGCTTTGCAATCGCCGCAGCAACATTTGCCGTTCTCGTGGCATTTTTCTTTCCTAGTAAAGTCACGCTGGTCACTGCCCCAAAAACACTGGTCAAAACACCGCCCATCAGCGAAATCATCGGCTATCAACACACTCCTGGCCCGGGCGAGCTGGATGACTCAGAGTTCATCGGAGTCACGCGCAATCCCGATGGCCTTGTGGCAGTAGCGGGCATTGTCAAAACTAAAACAGAAGATGTCGACGGCTTGGTCATCCTCCTCAGTAATGATATGAAGCCGCGTTGGACGCGCCGGGTTAGCAGTGCAAGCCACGATGCAGACCGCCTAGAGTCCGTTCAATTCGATGCAGCCAAAAACGTTTTTGCTTCGGGCGAGACCTATTCGATTAAGCAGCCACAGAGTGCGGAAGGCTGGTATGGCTCAGTGGTCTCCTATGATGTGAACGGAAAGCTCCGCTTTCAAGCCACAACACGTAGGAAAATCATCCATGGCTCAGAAGTCAAGCGGGTCATCGTCGCGGATGAGCGTGGGGGTGCCTGGTACTGCAGCTCTACCGCGGAAAACAGCAAAGAACAGATTTTCGCCACGCACTTTGACAGCACAGGCCGCATCATTAGTGACATCGTCATCAGTGGTATCCAAGCGAAAGTGATCGCTTTCAGCCGTCACACACAAGATGAGTACTGTGTCATTGCAAATGCAAAGTCATCCGCTACATCCGCTGCCAACGACTGGTTTATGGCAACCTTTACGAATGATGGACGTATTCTTTGGACATCCAAAATCGATGGTCCTGCCAAAGCAGATGACCTCATCACAAGTGAAAGTCTCACGACTGAAGCTGAGTATCATCATGTCGCGGGCTTGATGACATCCTCAAAGTCACCAAATGATGTGCCTAAGCTTGTCCCAACACTTGCCACCGTTAACGTACACACTGGCGCGATTGGACGACAGATCTCCCTTACCAGTGACATCCCCAATCCTTTCGTCACCCTCAATGACCTCTCCAAAAAGGGAGAAATTCAACTAACAGTGCATGAATCATCGGTTGATTCACGCCAACCAATCTCGCTGAATGTCATGGATGCCGTGACGGGTGCCATAAAACACTCTGAAAAAGTGACTCTTCCAGATGGTCAAAATTTGACACATGTCCGTCGCTTCGTGTCGAATCCAAAAACCGGGACTATGCAGCTAGTAACTAATACCGCTCGGGATATCGGTACAAATGCATCACAGGCAATCGTAGTCTCCACACATAAGCCATCCGGTGAAATGACACACTCGATTTACAAAAATGTCGATCGTGTCACACTCAATGTTGTTGAGCAAACCGTGGGTGTTGGTCAGGTCGATATGGGTGGGCGCTGGGCCGGCACTGTCTTCAACATTCCGTATCCTGACTAACGCGACGTCGAACCTGCCTTCAAGATCATCGCGCCGATAATCCGGTCAAGACCATTCGAGACATCTGCTCCCGCGGCATTGGCTACAACCGCAAATGTCCGTCCCGTGTTTGGTGCAATCCACATAATGGCGAACCAAAAAGTGTTCGAGCCCGCATGCGTTAGCGCCGGCCCGCCAGCCCAAGAACGCTTGGTGACAATCCATCCACCGGCATAGCCGCCATCCACAGGGCTAACCTGCAGCTGTTTTCGAACATATTGTGACAAAAAGTCGCTGGAGTCTGTGTGTAAGCTTGCTGTCTGCAACCAATCACCCATTGACATATGCAGACGACCGGCGGAATTCATCACCGGCGGATTGTCCAACGTGGTCGGTAGATAGCCTTGTTGAGCTTGGCGATGCCCGCTTACAGACGGTGGATTTCCGAACCCAATGCTTTGCAGGAAATTTGGCCGTGCAATCCGCAGCTGTACGACATCTTCATAGGGCATCCCGTAAACGGTGTCAATCACACTCCCGAGGACGACATAGCCAACATTTGAGTATGCATATTTACCGCGTGTTGTGCGCTTGCTCCCGGTAAGCCACTTGGTAATGAGGACATCCCGTCGCTGTGATGTTAAATCAAGGCCCGTTCCCGCGAGGCCCCACCACTTTGCGTTCTCTGGAAGCCCGGCTTCGTGGCGAAGCACATCATCTATTGTGCGATCCGCCCACGGCGATTTCTTCCAAACCGGACTAAGCGCTCCAAGCGTCGTTGAGAAGCGGAGCTGTCCCGCGCTAATCGCATCCCCGATGAGAAGTGCCGTCAGTGCCTTGGTACAAGAACCCAGATGCACTGCATCGGTCACTTGCAGAGGCGTTTCGCTGCCAACGCGCGCAATGCCAACCGAGGCTATCTGCGGCTTATTCCCGACATCAATAAAACCAGCGACAAGTCCCGGACAGTCCAGAACTTTCCTCTCCCGCTCAAGGACATCAACAAGCCACTCTGGCGGCGATGATGCGGTTTCCAAGTGCTAGGCGATTACTTCCTTGATCGGCTCGACATGCTCGACGCCAACCAGTTTTTGATCAAGGCCTCCGTAGAAGTACGCTAGGCGATTCGGGTCGATGCCAAGCTGGTGCAAGACCGTGGCGTGCAGTTTCTTGACAGGAACCGGGTTACGACCGACTTCGTGGCCGGTTTCATCGGATTCACCGTAGGAAATGCCACCCTTGATGCCACCGCCTGCCATCCAAGTCGAGAAACAGGTTGCATGGTGGTCACGGCCATCCCCGGTGCTATGCGGCGTGCGCCCAAACTCACCACCCCAGACGACCAATGTCGTGTCGAGGAGCCCACGTTGCTTGAGGTCCTTGAGCAGCGCAGCAATCGGCTGATCGACCTTTTTGGCAAGGCCATTGTGGTTAGCGACGATGCCGCCGTGCGCATCCCAGAAGCTGCTGAAGTCAGTGTTCGACCCACCGGAATAGAGCTGGATATACCTTACGCCACGCTCAACCATCCGTCTGGCGAGGAGGCAGCGCGTGCCAAAATCCTTGGTCACCGCGTTGTTGAGGCCGTACATTTCCTTGATGTGCTCAGGTTCTTTCGAAATGTCTACGACTTCGGGTGCTGAGTTCTGCATTTGATAGGCAAGCTCATATGATGCGATGCGCGCGGCGAGGTTGGAGTTGTCCCCACGCGGGCGCCGATGTTCATCGTTGAATTGATTCAGCGTGTCAATCATGTCACGCTGCATGTCCGGCTCAAAGCCCTTTGGACGATTGAGGTCGAGAATCGGGTCACCCGCAGAACGCAAAACGGTTCCCTGGTACACAGCAGGCATATAGCCGCTAGACCAGTTCTTCGCTCCAGAGATAGGCCCACCGGATGGATCCAGCATCACCACAAACCCGGGAAGGTTTTGGTTGACAGTACCGAGGCCGTAGTTGACCCAGGCTCCCATGCTTGGAGAGCCGGAGAGGATCTTGCCGCTGTTCATCTGCAGCATCGCGGATCCGTGAATTGGCGAATCGGAAATCATCGACTTGACGATGCACAAATCATCCGCGCACTGACCAACATGCGGGAAGAGGTCAGAAACAAATGTCCCGGACTGTCCGTATTGCTTAAACTTCCACTTCGGCTCCATTAGGGTAACCGTGGATGCTTTGCCGGCATTACGGAAGTTGTTATAGGAAACGGTCTGCCCTTCGCGGCCAATCAAGCCAGGCTTGTAGTCAAAGGTATCAAGCTGGCTGGGGCCACCGTACATGTACAAAAAGATGACGGCTTTGGCCTTCGCAGGCATCATCGGAGGCTTCTCCGCGAGCGGTCCTCGCCCAATCTTCGGCGGTCCAGCAGCATTGGCGGCGTTACCAAAGAAGCCATCCCCGGACAGCATCCCGGTCAGCGCGAGGCCTGTAAAGCCCGCTCCAGCCTCCCAGAGAAATTCCCGTCGCGTACGACCACAAAAATGCTTGTTGTCCATAATCAGATTCCTTCAACCGTGTCCTGCAGCACCACCGACGCCCTAGTCAAGATACACAAACTCATTCAAATTCAGTGCAAGAAAACGCTTGTAGCATTTGCCTGCCCCGCAGTAGCCCCGTGAAACGAAACGCGAATCCCGAGAGAAAAACGGTTGCGTGTTTCTACATCAGCTGCACCACCGACGCCCTAGTCAAGATACACAAACTCACTAAACTTTATTGCAAGAAAACGATGAAAACGCTTGCCTGCCCCGCAGTGGCCCCGTGAAACGAAACGCGAATCCCGACAGAAAAACGGTTACGTGTTTCCACATCAACCGTGTCCTGCAGCACCAACGACGCCCTAGTCAAGATACACAAACTCATTCAGATTCAGTGCAAGCAGACACAAGTACTCTTTGGCTTGCTGCGATGTTGCTCCCCTAAGCTCAAATCGAATCGCGAGCGAAACCAGCTTGGTAACATCGGTCTCTGATGGTGTTCGCTGCATCACAAGCGCAAGCGCCCGCCGTGCAAACGCCCGGTTATCAGAGAAACCTTCCTTTGTGATACGCTCCGCAAGCCCCTTCCCAGCCTGATTCAAAATGGTCGAATTCATCATCGTCAAGGCTTGGGTTGGCTGCGTGGATGCGAATCGCATCGGGGATGTACGGTCGGTCTCCGCCAAGTCAAACGCCTCCAGCAGTGGGTAGAGAAGCGATCGCTTTACAAAGACATAGATCGACCGGCGGTTCTTCTGCTGCGGTGTATTGCGCTCCGGATACCAGTCTTTCCCGGGGATGGACTGGCCTTTGAGGACTTCCTTATCGATGTCCGGATACACGCTTGGGCCGTACATTTCGGTGTTGAGCAGCCCGCTGACCGAGAGAATACTGTCCCGGATTTCTTCCGCTTGCAGACGCCGCATGTCAAACCTGTGGAAGAGGTCATTCAAGGAATCCTTGCGGTTGGCATCCGGGCGGAGCGCACTATCCTGCATGTACGTATTGCTCGTCATGATCAGGCGGTGCATATCCTTGAGCGACCAGCCATTCCAATCGAGCGTTTCTGCCAAGAAGTCAAGTAGCTCAGGGTGCGTCGGCTTATCGCCGGCGGTTCCAAAATTATTCGCTGAACGGACAATGCCGCGTCCGAAGTGATACTGCCAAATGCGATTCGCGAGGACCCGCTTGGTCATCACGTTTTCACGCCCGGTAATCCACATCGCAAGGGCCATCCGACGGCCACTGGTTGGAGCTCCAGCAGCGGCTTCATCAAGCGGAGGCGTTATCCCACCGGTACAAACCGGGTAGCCAGGCTCAACCTTTTCTCCCTTGCTTGTGTGCACACCGCGGATAAGGATGTTGGTTTCGCGTGGGTTCGGTCCAGCCTCTGTGACAACAAGAGCAACATTTGCGGATGGCCGCTTGGTTTGATTGTCATCCAGCAACTTTTCGATCGCCGTCTGTTCCGCAACCTCTCCGGCAGACACAAAACGCTTTTGGTCATAGGCACGCTGGATGGGTTGCCCGAGCGCACTCGTGCTAGCCCAAACAGACAGCGGCCGCCTACCAAGTCCAGGAAGGCTCCACGCAACGCTAAGGCCAAGCGGCGATCCAGCATCCCCTTGGACATACGCAATACGAATTGCATGCTTGCCGGCTGAAAGCTCGATGTCGGCTTTCTTTTCGGCACCTTCGCCGTGGCTACCATCGTAATCAATGACCACTTTGCCATCGACATACAGCTTGGATGCATCATCAGAGTCGAGGAAGAACGTCGCCTTACCAGCTTGCGGGACGCTAAGGGTGGCATCGTAAGCAATGGCGATATTGCCCTTACCACGCGCTGGGGCGACATCGATGAGGGCAGGGCTCAGGACACCATTACCCGTTGGCTTAGCCGCTGCAAAATCAGGAATATTGTTTCCATTGCTGGCATAGGACACCCAGCGGACATCCGAGAGGTCGGCGTTTGCAATCGCATCCCGGTCACGGCGCCTGCCGTAGGCAGCCTGTAACTCATCTAGCCGCTTGCGTCCGGTCTCCCGGCGTGCATCAAATGCAGCAACCTCGGCATCGTAGCGGCTCTTCTCGGATGTCGTTTCAAAGACAGGTTTTTCATCCGTTGGCCCGCCGTTGCGGAAGTGGTTGATACCTTGAAAGAACGAGAGCAGCCGGTAGTAGTCAGCCTGTGGGATCGGATCGATTTTGTGGTTATGGCAGCGCGCACAGTCCATGGTCAGCCCAAGGAATGTCTGACCGACCGTAGTGATCAGGTCATCGAGGCCATCGTAGCGCGCAAGCTCAGGATCGGTAGGTTCATCATCCCAAATGCCCAAACGGTAAAAGCCTGTCCCCGTGAGCTGCTCTGCCGTCGGATTCGGCATTTCATCCCCGGCCAGCTGTTCGCGCATGAAGACATCAAATGGCTTGTCATCATTGATGCTCTTGATGACGTAGTCCCGGAAGCGAAATGCATTCGGCTTAGGATTGTCGCGTTCGTAGGAATTCGTTTCCGCGTAGCGCACGAGATCGAGCCAGTGACGTCCCCATTTTTCACCGTAGTGCTTGCTGGCAAGCAGGCGGTCGATCAGCCGTGCGTAGGCATCCGGGGATTTGTCGTTGATGAATGTACGTACATCTTCCGGTGATGGCGGTAAACCCGTAAGGTCATACGTTGCCCGGCGTATCAGCGTGCGCTTATCGGCAGGTTTACTTGGCTTGATACCAGCGGCTTCCATTTTGGCGAGGGTGAAGCGATCGATGGGATTTTCTGCCCAGGCCGTGTCTTTAACTTTTGGCAGGGCTGGAAGCCGAATGGGCTGAAACGCCCAGTGAGACTTGATTTGGCTGTTGATGTCCCTGGATGACGCCATCTTGGAACCGGCAGGCCACTGGGCTCCGGCGGCGACCCAATCGCGGAGGGCTTTCTGTTCGGAGGCTGGGATAGGTCCACTCGGAGGCATTTTGCTCTTGCCGGTATGCGTTACGGCACTTGCGAGCTTTGCGGCCGTTGCGGCATCGATAGCCTGATCTAGGCGCACTCCGCCCATTTTGGAATCACTGCTGTGGCAGGAGATACAGCGTGCCAAAAGGACTGGCCGGACAGACTTTTCAAACGCAGCGGTCTGGGCTGGCGATGGTGCTTTTGTTGGTGGCGCACCTATTGTGGCACCGATACAGATGCCGGCTAAGCCACTCAGTGTGGCGGCGGCCCGCCAGAAATCCCGTCGTTGGAACATGGCTTAAAAGTATACCTTTACGCTTGCAAACCGTATGGCATTCTCACAGCAAGGCCATCGATTCTGACGATTCCATCAAAGAAATCGGCGGTTGTTTCAACCACAGGTAGGACAAACGTGAGGCCAGCACTCAAAAGCGTAACCATGCGTCCCCTACTGCTTCTAGCGGGTTACGAAAAAACATGTCCACTCAGCGTTGAGCACAAGGTCCATCGACACTTGTAGACTTGTCTGGATTTCTTGATGTAAGTGCCGCTTTGGTCCCTATCCAAACACAGAAATCGTATCTTCTGGCACATCAAAACACAGCTGGGCGCATCAACCGCGCCCGAGGTTTGCCGCTATGCTCAGTGACCTTACCCGCGAACTTAGAGAAATCACTCTGATTTAGATACTGTCTCCCATGACACTTGTAGACTTGTCTGGATTTCTTGATGTAAGTGCCGTTTTGGTCCCTATCCAGACACTGAAATCGTATACTGCCTCCTGTGAATTCAGACAAAATCGTACACTTCATCGGAATCTGCGGAGCTGGCATGAGCGGCGTCGCCCGCATCCACCAAAATGCCGGCTGGACCGTGACCGGCTCCGATGAAGGCTTTTATCCACCGGTAAGCAACCTGATCACACGCTACCGGATTGCCTGTGCGACGCCATACGCTGTTGAGAACATTCCAGCGGGCGTAAACCGTATCGTAATCGGTCGGCATGCAAAGCTGACACCCGCAGAGTGCTCGGAGGTCGCCGAGGCTTATCGCCTGCAGGCAGAACACGGTGTAGAGGTTCTGTCCTTTCCCGAGGCCCTCGCAACATTCCTGAAAGACACCCATAACATCGTGGTTGCGGGGAGCTTTGGGAAGTCATCCTGTACTGCGATGTGTGCACACGTCCTTCGCATCGTCGGCAAAGACCCAAGCTGGTTTGTCGGCGCAGATTCGATTGACCTCAAAGAAAATGGACATCTGGATGAGTCGAATCTGTTTGTCCTCGAGGGGGATGAATATCCGGCAAAGCTTGGTGAACTGACACCCAAATTCGCCTTTTACAATGCCAAGACGGTGCTCCTGACCAGCTGTGAGCATGACCATTTCAATGTCTATCCCACGGTTGGCGACTACCTCCAGCCCTTCCGACAGCTGCTTGCCAAGCTGCCATCCGATGGTGGACTTTTCTGCTGTACAACCGGCGCCAACATTGAGCGCATCATCCAGCAAACCCGCCTCGTACCGATTTGGTATGGCGTGAAGCGGGATGAGCGAACGACCTGGTGGGCAGAGGATATTCACTGCTCTGATGCCGGAATGCGCTTTCGGGTCATGAAAGATGATGTGCTTCAGTGCGAGTGCGAGCTGCAAGTGATCGGCAATCACATGGTCGAGAATGCCATCGGGATTATTGCGATGCTGGCAACCCGTGGAATCGCCGAGCCGAAGGCCGTCGCCCACGCGCTCTATGCATTCCGGGGCGTGAAGCGGAGACTTGAGCGGATCAGCCGCCTTGGCCACACACCCATCTTCAATGACTTCGGAAGTTCACAGGCAAAGCTGCAGGCTGGCATCAATGCAATTCGCAACGCCTATCCATCCCGCCGCCTAACGGTCATCTTCGAGCCCCACACATTTTCGTTCCGTAACCGGGCAGCCCTTGACTGGTACTCCGATTTGTTCCGCGAAGCCCATAGGGTTATCGTCCTGCCACCGCCAACCCATGGCGCGGCAACGCATGATCAGCTGACGTGGGAAGAGATCACAAAAGCTATTGAGCGACCAAACCTTGAGACTGTCCCACTTGACAATTGGGCTGGTTTGCGCCGCGAGATTGCCGTTTGGTCCGACCGCAAACAAGATGTGATTTTGCTGGAGAGCAGTGGTGACTTCTACGGGATGTGGCCAGAGCTTGAGGCGTGGGCGGCCAATAAATAAGGGCACGCGGCGCTAGGCTGCGTACCCTTACATGACTGGCCCGGATGCGTACTTTACATTCGGTCAGGGGCAGAGATTCCAAGGAGCGAAAGTCCTGACTTGATTCCGGTCGCGACGGCATCGCACAGCTTGACACGGGCATCCCGTACCGCAGGGTCATCCGCACCGAGGACTGGGCAGCGATCGTAAAACCGCGCGAAGTCTTTCGCGAGCTCAAATGTCCAGTTGGCGATGGCGCTCGGGGCGTACCGCGCTCCGGCATCCCGGACCGCACCCGTGATGCGACTCAGCTGTACCACCAGCGCACGCTCATCATCGGTGGTCAACACACTGGAATCATCGTTTTCCGGAACACCGCCGGCTTTCCGGACGATATTGCAGCAGCGCGCATACATGTACTGGAGATAGACGCCTGTATTGCCATCAAATGCGAGGATTTTTTCCCAATCGAAGGCGATATTGCGTTCCGGTCCCTGGTGGAGGTCAAAGTAAATGACAGCCCCGAGCCCGATGGTTTCCGCGACGCGCTCGATGTCATCCGGTTGGGAAACTTCGGAGCGACCAGTTACCACCTGCTCCATGATTTTTTCCGTGGCGCGGCGAACGGCTTCATCGAGGATTTCATCCGCGAAAATGACATTTCCCTTACGGGTTTTGAAGCGCTCACCATTGGCGCCTGTCACCATCCCGAACTTGACATGGACAGAGCAGTCGGCGATTTCCGTATAGCCCATCCGGCGGACGAACTCGAAGACCTGCTGGAAGTGCAGCCGCTGCTCAGCTCCGACCACGTAAACATTGCGCGTCGGGGCGTAGGTGTTCCAGCGATGGATGCACGTTGCGGCATCGCGCGTTTGATATAGCGTCGCGCCATCGGTTTTGCGCAGCAGGCAGCTTGGATACTTGTCATCAAAGTGAACGGAGACCGCGCCTGATTCCTCGATGGTAGCGACGCCCTTTGCGATGGCATCATCGACGAGAGGGCCAAGCATCGGCTCAAACCAGGACTCGCCGAGCGTTGTGTCAAATGAAATTCCAAGACGCTTGTAGATGGTGTCGAACTCGGTCATCGAAATGTCGACCAGTTTTTGCCAGATGGAGCGTGCCCAGACATCGCCTTCTTCAAGCTTACGGAACCACGCGCGTGCCCGGGTCTTTTTGTCAGGATCCTCTTCGGATGCCTGATAGAACTCGGCGTACATTTTCATCATCGCCGCTACAGGCTCAGCATCCTCCCAGGGTGGGGTCGGGCTATCTTCGATGGCAGCGAGGAGGTAGCCAAACTGGGTTCCCCAGTCACCGAGGTGGTTGTCACCGATGACGTTGTAGCCGAGGGCCTTGTGGATTTTATAAAGCGAATGTCCGATGACGGTGGTCCGAAGAGACCCAACGTGTAGTTTTTTGGCGATATTCGGGCTGGAATACTCGACGATGATGGTTTGTCCTGCGCCAAGGCTTGCATCGTGTCCGAAAGCATCCGGTGCCGCGGCTATATCCGCATACAGCTGCGTCGCAAGCGCTCCCGTGTCGACCTTGAAATTGACAAAGCCACCGGCAGCTTCCACGGAGCGGAAGACGGTTCCGGATGTTTCGATAGCATCCACGATCCGCGCTGCGACATCGGGGGCCGGCTGTCCAAGCTCTTTGGCGATAGGGAAAACGGCGAATGCGAGGTCGGCAAGCTCACGCTGCTTTGGCTCCGCGAGCTGAATACTGGCGGCAGGTGCTATCCCTGTCGCCGCGATGAGGTCCCGTGCGCTGCTGCGCAGCAAATCGTAAGCATTTGACATAACCGTCTATCTTATCGAACACACCAGCAGGTCATCGCGGTGGCACCCTGCTAGTGAAGGTCACGAAGCTCGTTTGAGTCAGAAAATCCAGTATGGACGCGGTGCGTGCGGACCTAATGTTCTGGAACCATTTGACCCGATTCTTGGTCATAATAACCAAGTGACCTGTAAGGACGATGGGAACCAACATCGGGGCCGGTTCGTACAGGATTGTGAGATACAGAAATGACAGAATCTGCAAATACATTGTTTGAGCGCCTGATGCGTCGGCATCAGCGACAGGCGTACCACGTCGCCTACCGCTTGACTGGTAACCATGCGGATGCCGAGGATCTCGCACAGGAAGCATTTGTGCGTGCATTCCGGTTCTTTGACACCTATCGCCGCGACCTTCCATTCGAGAAGTGGCTCTTCCGTATCATCAGCAACCTGTTTGTGGATGACATCCGTCGCCGTTCCCGTATCAAGACCAAGTCCTTGGATGAGACGATGATGATTGATGGCGAGGCTGCGCCTGCGATGGAAATCGCGGACAGTACGCTTTCCCCAGAGCGGCTCATTTTTCATGAGGAGCTGGATGACAAAATCCACTTCGCTTTGAATCAGCTGCCAGTCGAGTTCCGACAGACAGTGATTCTGGCTGATATCGAAGGCAAGTCCTACGAGGAAATCAGCGAAGCCCTCGACTGCAATATTGGAACCGTTCGCTCGCGTCTCCACCGTGGGCGCAAGCTGATGCGCAAGCACTTGGAAGGTTTCTCGCTCTAGCACCTGGTCAACGCCATGTTCAAGTGTCGCAAGATTCAACCAAAACTCTCTGCATTCATCGATGATGAGCTGCTTGACGGCGAGCGCGCCGAGGTGGAAGACCACCTGATTGCTTGCAGCAAGTGCCAAAGCGACTTAGAGCAACTAAACCGCACTAAGTCACTGCTAAAAAATCTCGGTGCCGCCAAGTGTGACCGTGTGAAGTCTCTGATTGAGCACAGCGCATCCCAAGCGGCCCTAGAGTTTTGCTGCAAGCCATTCCGTTTCCGGACCTTTGCGGCGGCAGCGCTTTCGATGGTCATTTTGTGGGCGGGTGCCGAGCGCCTAAGTAATCAGGATAACCATGCGGGCCCTCCCGTTTCACGTGCAGCGATGGTGCCACTTCCGATGTCAAGCCCGGTTGATCAAGCTGTGTTCCGTCTCGAAGTGAAGCCAAAGTCAGCCGTAGGCGGTGCGCCTGAGAGTTATCCATGTGAACAAGGGCAGCCTCAGTGCATCGATGTCCCTATCAGCCGCGGAACGGCTTATATGCCTGTTTCGTATAAACCCGGTAAAGCGATGTCCTTTGGGCTCGCAATTACCCATTGAAAACCATTAGGAGAAACCCAATGCCGAAATTCATCACCGGTCTGCGGCAGCTGCCATTGCCGATTGTTGCGATCAGCTGCTCCCTCACCGCCATCGCGATGTTCCTCTCGACGGGACGACCTCTCCAGGCGGATGACCCCAAGCGCGCCCTAGCGGAAGACCGCGCCACAGCCAGCTCGCTGGAAAGCGCATTTATCGATATTGCCGAGAATGCCGGTCCAGCGACAGTCAGTATTCAGGCGGAAGTTGCCGCAGCTCGCGGAGGTGGTATCCCCGGTTTTGGTGGGGATGGTGAAGGCATTGACCCATTCGAGTTCTTTGGTCAACCCCGACGTCAAGGCCGTGGACAGGGACAGGGTCAGGATGCGCCTGCCCCCCGCACGGGCACAAGTGTAGGTTCTGGCGTGATCGTGCGTGCCGATGGCTACATCCTCACAAATGACCACGTTGTTGAAGGCGCCAAGGATGGCAAGGTAACCGTCAAGCTCTCGGATGGCACTGTCCTTAACGGCACGGTCAAGCGCGATATGCGTTCGGACCTTGCCGTCGTCAAAGTTGAGTCGAAAAAGCCACTTACCGCTGTCAAGTTTGCCGACAGCGGCAGGTTGCATGTTGGTCAGTGGGCCATTGCCATCGGGTCGCCGTTTGGCAAGGAAAACACGATGACCACTGGGATCGTGAGTGCCCTCCATCGTAAGTCCGATATCTCAGATGGTGTCACGGGACGCTTTTATCCATCCCTGATTCAAACGGATGCGGCGATCAACCGTGGCAACTCGGGCGGCCCGTTGTTCAATATCAAGGGCGAGCTGATCGGCATCAATGTCGCAATCTACTCCCCAACCGGCACGAGTGTGGGTATCGGCTATGCCATCCCATCCAACACCGCGAAATATGTCTCCGACCAGCTGATCGCCAAAGGTAAGGTCACCCGCGGCTCGCTTGGTCTGGTCCCTCAGGACATCACTGCGGATGAACGTGGGATTGTGGGTACATCCACCGGCGCCTACGTCAAAGAAGTGGTTGTCGGCGGCCCTGCCGATAAGGGCGGGATTCAGGCTGGCGATGTGATCACAAAGATTGGCGGAACGCCCATCGTAGATGAAATCACCCTGCGTGATACTGTCGGTAGCACCGCACCGGGCAGCAAGGTGGATATCAACTACCTCCGCGATGGCAAAGCTCGCTCGACGGCTGTCATCCTTGGTGAGATCAAGGAAACCCAGCTTGGTCAAGCAACACCTCCAAGTGCGCCAAGCAAAGTGAAGTCTGCGGTCGAGAAGTACGGATTTACTGTCACACCCCTCACTGATGATGACAAAAAAGAACGCGGCATCCCGAAGACATCTGTTGGCGTACAGGTTGCGACGGTCGCCAATGGTTCCCCTGCGGATGATGCGGGCTTGGTTCCAGGTGCGGTTATCACCCATGCAAACGGGACGATTCTCAATTCCACGACCGACTTGGATGCCATCCTCAAGGGAAACCCACAAACGGTTCGTCTCCAAGTGATTGGCGGCCGATCGGAATCCGCCGGAGGGTCTGGGCTGACGCGGGGACTGATTGTTATCCGCCTGCGCTAAGGGCTCGCACATAATGCAAAACCACCCGCTGGGAATACCTGGCTGGTGGTTTTATTATTGATTTTCTAGTTAATCACAATCCATGACTCAGTTCCCGATTGGCGGCCGCTCGGAATCTGCCGGAGGGTCTGGGCTGACGCGGGGACTGATTGTCATCCGCCTGCGCTAAGGGCCCACACATAATGCAAAACCACCCGCTGGGAGTGCCTGACGGGTGGTTTTGTATTTCGGACACTGTTTGTCCCAGCGCGATGAATGATACTCAGACCTCGATATCGCCACGGTTTCGCCGAACGATGCGGTCGAGGACAGCTTCGATAAGGGCATCATGGTCGACAGGACGTGTCTCGATACGAAGCGCGGCGAGTGGCGTTGCCGATTTTGGCCATTGATGACCGAGCTTGACCATGTCCTTCTCGGTCGTGACAACCACATGCGTTGATGCCATATCTGGTCCAGCCAGAAGCGCATCAATATCGGATTTCACATACGGATGATGGTCAGGGAATTTGACTTCCTTGATGATGTTAAGACCAAGCGTGCGGAGCGTCGTGAAGAACTGGTCGGCATCCGCGATTGCAGTAACTGCGATCACACTTAGGCCTTTCATTTCATCCAAGGCACCCTGTTGGCCATCCGTGGAAAGCCAGCAAATCGGCACGTGACTGCTTTGCGTCACCCAAATCTCGGGGCTGCGTGCCTTGATGTTTGCTGTCAGTTTAGCGAGGCTCTCCGGGGATGCTTGATCTGCACGGGTAAGGACAACCACCTCGGACTTGCTCAGGTGGCTGATCGGTTCACGAAGCGGACCACGGGGAAGCATCCAGCCATTTCCAAACGGTTGACGTGCATCCAGAAGGCAGATTTCGATATCCCGATGTAGCTGCCAATACTGCATACCATCATCCAGAACGATGACATCCGGCTGAAACTGCGCGACGGCGACATCCCCGCTATCGCGGCGGTTACGGGCGACAATCACCGGTGTCCCCGGAAGGGACTTCGCGATGTGGAGAGGCTCATCCCCAGACCATTCAGGATTATCAACGCGCACGGCACGGAGATCGGAAACAATCATCACCGGGTCCACGGATTCGTTTGTACGACCATGGCCTCGGGAGAGGATGACGACGCGGAGACCGGCATCCCGCAGTGCGCGCACAAGCCAAAGCGTAGTTGGAGTTTTACCGGTGCCGCCGGAGACAAGGTTGCCAATCGAGATGACACAGATTGGGAGAATGTGCTGCTGCCGCATCCCGAGGCGGTATGGCAGCAGGTAGCACCAGAGGCCGACGCGGTGCAGGACGGCTAGCGGCGTCATGATGGCGCGAAGCCAAGCGGTGCGTGGGCTTGGGTTATTGAGCTCCCAGCTTTCTTCAATCAGGTCAGTTTTCATACAGTTTCACACAGGAACAAACCGATTGTACAGAATGCGTTGATGTTCGAAGTGTCAGCGGGACACCAGCATCAAGACGCGCGAAATATAGCGCTCACTCACACCAAGATTTGCATCGATGAGGGCGCGGGCGCGGGCACCAAGCGCATCCTGTTCCGATTTTGGATGCGACAGAAACGCCTCGATATGCTTACGGAACGCTGCCGGGCTGGCTACTTCGGTCGCGACGCCACTGCGCAGCGCGAGGTTTGCGATGTCCTTTTGGTTGTCCATGTGTGGGCCAAAGCAGCACGTGATGCCCTGTGCGAGGGGTTGGAAGACAGACTGCCCTCCCCACGGTACTAGGCTTCCGCCGATGAACGCAATATCCGCGGCCGCATACGCGGTCGCAAGCTCCCCAAATGTATCAAGGACAAGCAGCCAGCCTGTCTCGCCTTTGCTGCGGCGTGCCGCATCCGGGCAGAGCTCGAGAATCGCATCCACACGTTCGATATGCCGCTGGGCGATGATGATGTGAAGGTTTGGAATATGGGTTCGAAGAGCTATGCACTCGGGCAGAAGCTGGGCTTCCTCCCCAGGTCCCCCCGTGCGATCTTCACGTGTTGAGCCGAGGATCACAACGGGCGCATCGGCGGGGATGCCATACGTAGCCCGCAGCGCAAGCCGTTCGGCGTGGGTCAAGGGAACGGATGACTCATCGAACTTGGTGTTACCGACAACGCTGATTTTGGATGGCGCAGCACCGAGGCGGCGTGCCCGGTCGGCATCTTCGGGGGATTGCATGAGCCAAAGATCAACGCCATTGATGGCGGGTGAGAGCAGCTGGCGGAAGCGCAGCCAGCTCGTGAGTTTGGCATCTGAGAAGCGTCCATTGATGACCGCAACGGGCGTGCCCATCCGCTTTGCGGTGCCGATAAAGCCCGGCCAGAGCTCGGCCTCCATCAGGATGATGAGCGTCGGGTGGATGGTCTTGAGTGCTTTTGCTGTGCACCATGGAAAGTCGATCGGAAACTGAATGACCTGATCGACGCCTGGAACCTTAGATGCGACATCCCGGCCAGTGAGCGTTGTGGTGCTGAGGACAATCCATGCATCGGGGCGGGCTATGCGGAGCTCACGGATGATGGGTTTTGCGGCAACGGTTTCGCCGACGCTGACGGCGTGAACCCAGTAGACATCCCGGCCGGAGGGTGGCGTTTCGAGCCGTGTGCCAAAGCGTTCGCCGGCGAGTGCGCGGCTTTCCTTGCCTTGCCGGATGCGTCGGAGGTAGCCAAGCATGATGATGGGCGAGAGCAGGGTGATGAGGACGGAGTACAGCAGAAACATTTTGGCGGCTTTAGTCTAGCGTGCATGCGCGGGCTATGCCCAAGTGTGTGTTTTTTACAATGGGAATTACGACTGGTGTGCGGTGCTCTCCCCTTCGTGGCTCGACAGCGGCTCGCTTGGGATAACCGCAAAGTCCAAACTAGGAACTGGGCGGTGCACTGGATTGCTTGGGAAAGAAAAAAGAATTTCTCTCTCCAAAACACAGAGCCTCTTCGAAAGTCCTAAATGCCATGACTCGACAGCGGCTCGCTTGGTATGACTGCAAAGTCAAGCCCGGGAATCGCTCGGTGCATAAAGTGATACGACGCCGTCGTTGCAATCATCGCAGCATTGTCCGTGCACAAACTCGGTGGAGGAATGTAACAGCGCATCCCCCGCCTGCTGCACGCATCTTCCATGGCTACCTTAAGCGCTGCATTCGCTGCAACGCCGCCGGCCAGCACAACCGTGGTACGTCCGCACTCCTTGGCAGCAGCAATCGTCTTACGCACTAGGACATCCACGACGGCAGCCTGAAAGGATGCCGCGACATCTGGGACCGGCGGGCAATCCGGCTTTGCCAAGGCATACTTCACGGATGTCTTCAACCCAGAAAATGAAAATGCATGCGTCCCGGGCATCAATGCGCGTGGAAATGCAATCGCCTTGGGATCACCACTTTTTGCCGCTTCCTGAATACTGGGTCCGCCCGGATACGGCAAGCCCATTAAGCGTGCACATTTATCAAATGCCTCGCCAGCAGCGTCATCCCGTGTCCGCCCAAGCAAGCGGTAAACGCCGTGGCTCTCGACATCGAACAAATCCGTATGCCCACCCGACACCACGAGTGCGGTCGCGGGAAACTCCATTTCCGGATGGGTGATGAAGTTGGCGTACAAATGCGCCTCGATATGGTGAACCGGGATGACAGGAATCCCGAGGGCCTGTCCGAGGGCTTTGGCGGATGTCACTCCGACGAGCAGAGCACCGAGGAGGCCGGGGCGGTTTGTGACGCCAATCGCCGTGATGTCCTGAAGCGTTAGATTTGCCTCCGACAACGCCTGTCGGATGACGGGAATCAGCAGCTCAACATGGCGCCTAGATGCAAGCTCGGGCACAACGCCGCCATAGCTTGCATGCTCCTCCATTTGACTTGCAACAACCGTACACAGCAGCTTGCGGCCATCCTGCACAATTGCACACGCCGTCTCATCACAGCTGGTTTCAATACCGAGGACAAT
Organism: uncultured Armatimonadota bacterium; assembly: GCA_903924445.1. Lineage (GTDB taxonomy): Bacteria > Armatimonadota > Armatimonadia > Armatimonadales > Armatimonadaceae > CAIRTT01. The sequence goes on from CAIYBQ010000253.1 coordinate 18,009, forward strand.
CATGGCATCACACGCACGTTAGCAGTCTTCACACTGATGGTTTCAAGGCCGGTTGCCATCGACCAAATCCGCACGGTATACGCACCGCGTGGCAAGTCCGCAGGCAGCTGCGCGTTCATCGTCCAGGTCTTGGATGCACCAGGTTCAAGGCGCTCTGCCGCAAGTGCCATGGTAAACATCATGCCTTTGGACCAGTGAAAAACAACTTTTCCACCGCTGGCGATGAGCTGCATGTCAACACGGCCGCCATTCCTAAAGCGCAAAACTTCGGCGGCTTTGCCATCGTTTTTAGCCGTCAGAGAAAG
>CAIYBQ010000254.1 GCA_903924445.1 uncultured Armatimonadota bacterium
CAACGGCCGGATTCGCTTTACAAACCTTGGTGCAAGATCCGGGATTCCGCTGGATACGACAGGGGATTTCCAGCAGCGCTACGGAGCAGACTGGGCCGATATCGATGGAGATGCTAAGGCAGATGTCGTCATCGGTACCGGACTTGACCAGCTTTCAGCGCTCTATAGCAATCGTGGGAATGATTTTTTCCTGGATGTCGCCCCGATGCGCGGTTTGTTGGCGAGCAAGCGCAGGCAAAGTGCTGGCGTGTTGTTTGAGGACTTTGATGCGGATGGTCACATCGATTTGTTTTCTGTAAGCGGTCACTACCAGAGCAACATCGACATGCTCAAACCCGGCGTTACGTACCGTCAGCCATGTCTTGTCCTTGCTGGGGAAGCCGGCGGGACATTTGATGATGTCTCCGAGCGCGTTGGTGTTGGCGTTCAGAGACCGCTGACCGGACGCGGGCTGGCTGCATCAGATATTGACCACGATGGCGATGTCGATGTCCTAGTCACGGATGTCGAAGGTCCGGCGCGGCTCTTTGAGAATGTCTCACGGAGTGCGGGAGGTGTGGCAACCGTTCATCTCAAGCGTAGGAAGGGCTCGGCTATCGGAGCGGTTGTGCTGGCTGGTGGGCTCCGCCGTGAGGTGCAAACGGCACGTGGCTACTTGTCGGCATCATCCGAGGATGTCGTGATTGCATTTCCGGTCGGTAAGAAGCAGCTATCGATGCAGGTGAAGTGGCCAGGTGGCGGAACAGAGACCTATCAGGTCAATGTTGGAGCATCCCAAACATTGGTAGAAGGGCGTGGCACGCGATGATAAAGGTCAGAGCGGATGTGATTGCGGGCATCGTTTCCACGCTGGTTCTATGTGGTGCAAGCGGTTGGATATGGTGGAAGGAGCCGCAACGGCTATCGACAAGCCAGCTGATGGCCGCGGTTTCCAAAGACCCAAAGAATGCGGAGGCATTTACAGAGCTTGCCAACCGTCAGGAGCATGACAAGCAGTTTGAGGCTGCGATGCAGAGCTACTTGGGGGCAGGCAAGGCCGGGATGGGCGCTAACTCATACGCGAAAGCCGCCCGTTGTGCCCTAAAGGCTGGCAAGTACGGGGATGCCCAGAGCTATGCCCGGGATGCGGTTGACATGGATGCTGGTTCTAAGGTGGGGACTGCTGCGACAATAGCCGCTGGCGTGTTTGTTGAGCTTGGTGATCCACGAACCGCATTGTCCAGCCTGCCGGATGCGAAGCGAAGTGTGCCGTTTGAGACGGATTACATCCGGGCCAAAGCACTTTTGGCGCTGCAGCGCTATCCAGAAGCGTTGGAAGCAGCAGAGGTTGCTGTTCTTGAGCCCACGAGTGGCCGGATGGCGGTTCTTGTCCGAATTTTGCGTGAATCCGGTGATACAGAGGGTGCCTATGAGGTCGTGGATGCGTATGGAGACTCTGCGGATGCTGGTAACGACTGGCATTTAGAGGCAGGGCTTGCACGGACGGCGCATGCTGGCAGTGACAGGAAGCAGCGGGACAAGGGCGAAGCTGCTTTAGAAAGAGTTATTCAGGAAACGGACAAACCGATTCAAAAGCTTCAGGCTGGGGTGGCGC
>CAIYBQ010000255.1 GCA_903924445.1 uncultured Armatimonadota bacterium
AGCCCTGCGTGCAGGCGGTAACCAACGTGTGACGGTACGCCTGATGCCAGGTTTGAACCACCTCTTCCAACATGCTGGTACGGGGAGCCCACAGGAATACGGCACCATCGATGAAACATTTGCACCGGAAGCCATTAAGGAGATCGGTGCGTTTATCCGCAGCGTCAATCGCATGAAGTAGCGTTTCAGCGTAACAAATACGACGAAACCCTCATCCACTACTGGGAGATGTTGTAGTCCTGCCGCCGCCCAATGTGGTTGCGATGCTCCCACGCATTTACAAACTCAAGCCGCGTCCGCGCCGCCGTATTTGCATCGTAAACAGCACCACGGAGTGCACTGAGCTCCGCAAATGCCCGCTCTTCATCCGACATCCGGTAGCCACCACCCGCCATCTGCACTGGAGCACTTACCTGAGGTGGTGCGTAAATCGAAACACCGGATGACACAGGCACAGAATTTCCACCAAACCCGGGAAGAGGTGTATCCACGCCACTGCCACCCACCGGCGACCAGCGTTGCTGCGGCCGGGACACACCCGCCGAAGAGGAGCCATTGCGTGCAGCTTCCTCAAAGTCACGTTCTTTCGCTTTTCCGACTGTGACCATAATAATCGTGCCGATAACCGCCAGCACAACGGCCATCCCACCGTGCTGCAGCATCGGATGTGTCCACCATGGGTCACAGTTCGCACAGCGCCCATCGGCACCACGGCGCATCCCACAGTCAACACACCAGCCACTTTCCATCGCGTAGTTCATCAGAGCGCCCCCCGATTACCGTGTGAATGCTTCGGTCCCGTAGCCGGTTCGGTGAGATGTTCGGCGAGGGCGTAGACTTCATCCGATGTTGGCGCGGAGAGCTTTGGGAAACGCTTGATCAGAAGTGCCTGCAGCGATCCCACAACCGGAACACCAATCAACATCCCGACCAAGCCAAAGAGACTCGCTCCAAGAAGCAAGGCAAGCATCGCAAGTAACGGATGAAGCCCGATGCCTCCACCGACAATCCGCGGCGTGACAACATTGTCAAACACCATGTTCAGCGTGAACAGTAAACCGATTTCCGCGCCAACCCACGACATTGGAATATGCCCAATCACCGCAACAATCAGGGTCAAAAGAGCGGTGCCGAGGAACCCAACATACGGGACGGCATAGAGCACGCCTGCGACGACGCCGACGAGGAGCGCATAGGACCGAATACCAGGCGCGACAATGCTCATCAATAGTAATGCCGCCGTTGCTACAACCCCGTACAGGAGGGAAACCTGAACCATCCCACGGAGGTAGTTTCCAAAAATGCCGCCAATCTCCCGCAACGTGTCCACCACCATCAGTCGGGATGACTCAGGAAGCAGAAAGAGTAGCCGTGCACGGAGCTTTGGAAGGTCGCTGAGAAGCGTAAAGGCAACAATCGGGACCAGGACAAGCTGGAGGATGTTACCTACACCGCCAATCAATGCGTTAGCGAAGTTGGTCCCATACCGCCGCGCTAGCATCGTCAGCTGCTCGGAGTACTGATTTGTCACATCCTGAAGGGTGGCTGGGAGCGCGAATGGCCCGATAGTCCGATGGGATGCTAGCCAAGTGTCAGCCCATGCTTGCAGCTCCGCGGGACCATCCGATGACACCCAATCCATGAGGGCGCGGACCTGCGCAATCAGAACGGGGACTATCAGGATGATGAGTGCTGCGAAGACAAGCAGGAAACCAACACCAGATATCGCGACGGCCATAGAGCGCTTACCGCGGGTGATGCGGTGAATGTCTTGAAGACGCACGACGATTGGGTCGAGGAGCAGTGCGCACAACCCACCAGCGAGAAAGGGGGTAGCGATCGAAAGCAGAGCCTGCCCACCAATATAGAGGGCGTAAAGGCAAAGCAATGCGGCCGCCGCACCAAAAACGGCAAAAAAGCCATTTCGGAAAGCAGACTTGGGCGGTGTCATCGCAGAATTGTCCAATCGGTTGGCGACTTAAGAACTATGCATCAAGACGCGCAGCAAGCTCTTCCTTTGTCTTCTGGTAAGCATCTTTTCCAACTTCAACAGAACTAGACAGGCTGTCCCGTGTCCGGTCTGCCAGTTCTTTTGCACGGGTTGCGAGCTCCGAAGATGCATCGTTGAGGCGGTCAATCGCCTCTTCAGCCTTACCCTTGATGTCGGAGCGCAGCTCTTCGCCCGTCTTTGGTGCGAATAACAGGCCGAGAACTCCGCCAATGGCAACACCTACAATGAGGCCTGCAGCAACACCCAGAACTACCGAGCTGTCATCACGATCTTCATAACGTGCCATCTTATTACCCTCCACCAACACAAATCATCGGCGCTACCAGCCTCGTTGTTCAGGCTTGTTCTATCCGTTGAGTTATCGTTCCACCACCCAATACCCAATCCGTGCGCTGTCCAGTTCCATAAAAAACCGCAGCTTGACCCGGAGTGACCGCGCGTAGCGGTTCATCAAAGAGGACATCCACCAAACCATCCGAGCGCAGACGCAGAACAGCCGGCTTTGATTCCATGTTATATCGAATCTTGACCTCACACGGGATGCCTTCTCCGACCGGTGGTTCAGCCAGCGAAACCCACGTCAAATCCTCTACGACACAGCCTGCCGCAAACAAGTCATCGTCATCCCCGACAACCACTGTATTCGTCTCAGCATCCACCTGAATCACATAGAGCGGGATACTTGAACCAACATTGATGCGCTTGCGCTGCCCAACGGTGTAGCGCGCGATGCCATCATGGGTGCCGCGGACCTTCCCACTCGTATCCACAAACTGTCCCGGAACCAGCGTCTCTGGAGCCGTTTCCTCGAGAAATTCCGTGTAGTTGCGGTCCTGAACAAAGCAAATCTCCTGCGAGTCCGGCTTATTCGCAACCGATAGACCATAATCACGTGCCAGCTGACGGGTGACATCCTTGCTCGGAAGCTCGCCAAGAGGCATCGTCATACGCGCAAGCTGATGCTGTAGCGTCGCATAGAGCGCGTACGTCTGGTCTTTCGAGCCATTTTCTGCGCGGCAAAGAACGTGGCGACCATCCGCTCCAAGTCCGTGATGTACACGCGCGTAGTGTCCGGTCGCCAGATAATCGGCACCGAGGGATGTCGCCTTCTCGAGGAGAGCATCAAATTTTATATAGCGATTGCAGTTAACACATGGGTTTGGCGTTCGGCCCCGCTGATAGTCCTTTATAAAGGGCGCGATGACTTTCTCCGCGAAGGGCTCGCGGTAGTTGAGGACGTAGTGGGGGATTCCGATGCGATTTGCCGTGCGGCGAGCATCCTCGACCGCTCCCAGCGAACAACACCCCGCGCCCTTGGTCTCGTGTGCCGATTCCTGCCAGATTTGCAGCGTGACACCGATCACATCATGGCCTTGCTCCTTGAGCAGAGCAGCTGCCACGGCGCTATCGACGCCGCCAGACATGGCGATTACTACGGTCTTAGGGGATGGCATTGCACTAAAGTATACCAATTCGGAGCCATCGTAATGTGTGGACTGTCCTTGAATGGATGTCCGTCGGGCTTCATCAGCAATTTCTGACAAAGGATGCGATTTAAGTACGCATTGATGCGGTTCCCCTACAGGAATCATCTACACATCCCTATAAAAAGGCCTATCATGGTATATTGGCAACGGCCAGTGGTGGGTACCAAATGGCATTGGGAGGAAGCACGTGACGCATCGCTTCGTTAAGTTCGGGTTCGCAGGCATTGCAGCTTCGCTGAGCCTCGGAAGTCTGTTGACTGGTTGTGGCGGTGGAGGTGTGGATCAGGATTATCTCGATTCCAGCTCCCGCGCACTTATCGGAACATACAGCAAGACTAGTATTTCTGCGCTTGGCACACGGGTTACCTGTGGTGATGCCAGCAGTGTCGTTGGAGATCCTAAGACAGAGCTCAAGGACCGCAATGTGGTCATCGATGTCTGTACACCAACCGATACAATCACCTTCTCTGAAGATGGACGCTACGCGATCAAGTCGTATGGCGGAACAGAAGCCGGAACCTTTACCCGTGACAACCAGCGCCTTGAGCTGGTCCGTGACACGGAAAATGGCACCGGGCTGTCAACTCCATACCAGAAGACGGTTTACACTCTTTCTGGAAGCGGCACAGACCTAGTCTTCACCCCAACCGCTCAGCCGGTTGCCTACCAGAAGATCGATCCAGCTGGCGCTGCATTCAACGTGGACAACACGCCTAACTATGACAACCTTGCTCCAAAGGCAAACTTGGATGGCACTCTTGCAATCCTTTGGTTGCCAAATGCAGACAGCAAGCCTGTTCTCAAGAGCAACCTGTCCATCGTTCCTGAGTTGATTGCGGATGCCAAGGAAGCCATCGATGCCCGTGGCTTCTCCAAGCGCTACGTTGTGACGTACACCTTCGGCAAGAAGTAATACGCATCGTTTTGGAAAATGTGCGAGCCCCCACCTCCGGCGGGGGCTCGCTTGCATTTAAGTCGCGAAACGCTAAACGAGAATTTCAACACTTAACACCCCTTTATATCCACCGGCCAAAGAGCGTGAACGCACCCCACCTTTCACACATGGCGATTCGAGTATATTTATGCCATGCACAAATCCAGCATCACCGCAGGGCTCACCGTGGCACTCCTGTCTGCATTTCAAACATCCACCTTGGCACAGACAACCGCAACCTACCCCCTAACCCCACGTGTACTCCAGCTCATCGGGAAGCTGACACTGGATGAAAAACTCTCCCTCGTCCGCGGTGGCGTTGATCCAAATAACCTCGGACAGGCTGGCTACATCCCCGGTGTGCAGCGCCTTGGTATCGGGCCGCTCCGCCTCACCGATGGCCCAGCAGGGATTCGGGTAGGCAAACCCGCAACCGCGATGCCGGCTCCCGTTGCAATGGCAGCCACGTTCAACCCCGAAACCGCAAAGCGCTTCGGTGCCACCGTTGGCAAGGAAGGACGCGCTCTCGGCCAGGATGTCCTCCTCTCCCCGATGGTCAACATCGTGAGACAACCCGGCGCCGGACGTAACTTCGAGACCCTCGGTGAAGATCCACTCCTCGCCGCCTCCCTTGTGTCCGCACAGGTCAAAGGCGTTCAGGCAAATGGCCTCATCGCCACCGTCAAACACTTCGCCGCGAATAACTTCGAACAGGGCCGGATGGGTGTAAATGTCATCATCGATGAACGGACACTAAACGAAATCTACCTACCCGCGTTTACCGCAGCGGTTAATGCTGGCGCTGGTTCTGTGATGGGAGCCTA
>CAIYBQ010000256.1 GCA_903924445.1 uncultured Armatimonadota bacterium
CCTGGTGGCTTCACGGCTGGGCCATCCGGGTTTACGCCCTGTGCCCGCGTTTCACGTGCATACAGCAAACCATCGATTAGCTGGTAAAGCGTTGCGCCGTTCTTTCCGGCAAACGCTATCTGGCCGACTGCTTTCGGCTTGGCAGATGCAAGGATGGCATTAACACGACCGGCTTGGTCCAGAATTTGGATACCGATCGTGCCTGCACCATAGAGCCAGCCATTGCGGTCAACAGCGGTTCCAACAATCCCCGCTCCGGTTTGACCGTAAGGAATATAAACATCAAAGTAGGTCTGCATATTGGACAGCGTGCCATCCGGTGCAACTGACCAGCTTGCCGCATAGCGACCGACCTTTGGGTCAGGAAACACAACCAGCAGGCTCTGATCAGGCACAAGCTGGATGTTCGATGCGCCTGTTCCAGCAGCCGAACCTACATCGCGGCGCTTGCCATCCTTACCGATGAAGACAAGCTTGCCAGAATCAGTGAGGACATAGCAGGAACCATCCGTGCGCACAGCCAGAGAGACACCGTTCAGCCCCTTGGCAAGGGTCTTCGATGTGCCATCCGACTGGAGAGCAACAACGGATTTGCCAGTCGTTAACGCATAGGCTCCACCGCCAGCGACGGTCGAGAGCGCTTTGACAGTGCCCGTCTTCTCCCACTTTGTCGTAACTTTGCCATCCGTGCCGAGAACATGGACTGCATTAGCCGCCGCCACCATGAGGCTGCCAGATGTCGAACCGGCAATGGCCGTGACCGGTGGGAGACCGCTTACTGCTGCCCACGCTTTTGACTCATCCAGAGCAATGTTCACGAGGGGCTGGCGTGTCCCGCCGGGCTCCGGGCTTCCCGTCATCCCACCGCGCCACAACCAGCGCATCGCATCCGGGAAAATAGCCGATGCAAAGCGACCATCATGCCCCCCAGGTCCGGTCACATACTTGTGGTCATAACCAGCGAATGCGAGAGCCGCTGCGACATCGGTGTTGCCAATCGGCCACGAACCAGAGTAGATATCCTGATCATTCACGGCTTCTTCGAGATAAAGACGAATCGGCTTGCGCTCGAGCTTGCGAATCAGGGATGGATAGTTATGTCCACCGCGCAGGTCTGTGAACGACGAGATAAACCCAAGGACTTTCCCGAAGTAGTCCGGGCGTTCCCAGGCAGCGGTGAATGCCGCAATTCCGCCTGAGCTTCCGCCGCTGATGGCGTGGCCGCGTGGATCCGCGGTGATGTTCAGTTTGTACCGCTTTGTCGCATCCGGGATGAGCTCTTCGATCAGGAAGCGTGCATTCCGATCATCCATGCCATCGTACTCAACACTCCGGTTGTAGCGTGGCAGCTGCATCTTTTCGTCAGCGGGTGGAACGACGCCCGGGTTTGCCATGATACAGATCGTGGTTGGCATTTCCCCCTTGGCGATGAGGTTGTCGACGATGTTTGGAAGGCGGTAACCACCATCACGGCCAACGTAGCCCCCACCATCCTGAAAGACCATCAACGCCGCAGGTTTGGCTGCATCGTATTGCGCAGGGATGTAGACCCAGACATCACGGACCGTCCCAGGGAACATGCCACCCTTGCTGGTGTACACATAGTGATGCATCACGCCTTGCGGCACACCGGGCTGTGAAAAGGAATCACGGTTTGGTTCGAATTCCTTTTGTGCGATGGCGGCTCCCGCGATGCCAAGACAAGCCAATGCGGCGATTAGGGTAGTGGATGATTTCTTGATGTTCATGCGGATGCCTCGACCTTTGCGGATGGAGATACTTTGAGCGTCAGAGCGACGATACCGGAGATAACAACGCAACCGGCCAGGATAAAGAGTCCCTGCGTGGAGAGATCCTTCGCTTCGCCAAGGACTTTCGGCCCGAAGAAGCCTCCGAGGTTACCAATCGAGTTGATGAGCGCAAGTCCGGCCGCTAGAGCAGGTGCACCGAGGCGCCCGAGGACAGTTGGAGGCATCGCCCAGAATGGCCCGAGCACACTCCACATTCCACAGACAGCAACAGTCAAAGCCACAAGCGCTGCGAGCTCATACTGTTGCAAGAGAGCAAAGCCGACAAGGCCGGCCGCGCCGAGGAACGCAGGGATGGCAACGTGGTAGCGACGCTCTTGATGGCGGTCAGAGCTGGCAGCATTGAGGACCATCGCGATACCAGTCAATGTAAAGACGGGCACACAGACCAGACCGACAGCGAGTCCAGATTTGATGCCAAGGTTTGTAAAAGCATCCATACCGCCAGTGGTGACGAGCAGTTTTTTAACCAAGTCTGCGACCCAGAAGCCAACTCCGTACATCCCCGTAACGACGAAGAGATACACAGCAGACAGCTTCCACATGTCCGGTTCCTTCAACATCGGAAGGATCGGTCCATGCTCAACAGTCTTGCTTCCATCTTCGGCGAGGCGTCGCTGAATAACCGCCTTTTCAGCAGTCGTCAGCCATTTGGCATCCTCAGGCCCGTTCGGCAGATACCAAAGGACAACGCCCGACATAATCACAGCAGGAAGTGCCTCAAACAGGAACATTTGCTGCCAGCCCGCAAGGCCAAACAGTGGTCCGCGGTCGATGAGGAGTCCGCTAAGCGGTGATCCAAGGCTGAGTGTGACAGCATTTGCAGTCATAAACAGTGACACCATTTTGGCGCGCTCTTTACTCGTAAACCATGTGGTCAGGTACAGCAGGACGCCCGGGAAGAATCCAGCCTCTGCGATGCCAAGGAGGAACCGAAGGCTTACAAAGAGTGGGTAATTGTCTTTTACGTAGATGAAGAGCATCGCGATGATGCCCCACGTAAACATAATTCTTGCAATCCACTTCTTGGCGCCGACTTTACGCATCACCAAGTTGCTTGGTACTTCAAAAATGAAGTACGCGATGAAGAAGATTCCAGCTCCAAAGGCATATTGGGAGCTAGAAAACCAGGGCATCTCCAGCTTGGCAAAGTTGACGTTGACGCGGTCAAGGTATGCGATGATGTAAAGAAAGAAGAGAAACGGAATAAGCTTCCGAACCACTTTCTTGATCAGGACATCGTCCTGTGCGGTTACCGTAGAGGATTTTTCAGACATATGTAGTATGGTTTCACCCTTGGCGGCAAGTTATCCTGCCGCGCGGCGATTCGAGACCAGAACTGGCAGGAAGACACGGCCCCGGTGCGGAATCGACAGTATGTCTTATTTGTCCCGCCGCCAGCATTTTACAGACCCGATCAAGCCACGTTTATCTGACCGAATCAACCTCCTGACACCGCAAGACATTCAAGTGTCCGGCTGGCTCGGCTCCCGAATTGCATCTAATGGACAAGGCCGCCTTGCCCCGATGGACACCACTCCCCTCCTCGCCGGGTTCAAGCAGCGCCCCGGAAGCCACCCTTGGATTGGTGAGCATGTTGGCAAATACCTGGATGCACTTGCCCTCGAATGGGCACGCACCGGTAATCCTGCCATCCGCACAAAGCTGGATCAAACCGTTGCAGAGCTGGTTGCCTGTGTGGAACCGGATGGCTACCTCGGAACCTACACCCCAGACAAGCGCTTTGGATTGTTTAACGGAGCCGACTGGGATGTCTGGTCACATAAGTACTGTCTCATCGGGCTTTTGCAGGCGCATCGCTGGACCGGCAATCCCCTCGCACTCGATGCCTGCCGCAAGGTTGGTGACCTTCTGTATGCAAAATTTGCAACGCAGCCACAGAAGCTTCTCGATGCGGGCACCCATGTTGGGATGGCAGCGACCAGTGTTCTTGAGCCGGTTGTGCTCCTCTATCGCAGGACTGGTGAGCAGCGCTACCTGATGCTCGCGCACGCGATTGTCGCGGCCATTGAAAGCGAGCGTGGACCGCGCATTTTGAGCACACTCCGTACCCATGGCGGTGTTGAAAAAGTTGCAAATGGCAAAGCGTATGAAATGCTCTCAAACATGGTTGGCCTGTGTGAATACGCTCGAACCATCGGGGATACCGATATCGTCCGAACAATCGAAGAAGCAGCCGCGGATGTCATCGCTAATCACACGTACATCACGGGTTCGATGAGCCACGGGGAACACTTCCACCCGCATGGCCAGCTCCCGAACGGCACGAATGCCAATGTTGGTGAGACGTGTGTTACGACGACCTGGATCCAGTTATGCACGCAGCTGCTGCGCCTGACAGGCAAGCCAACGTATGCTGCACAGGTGGAAAAGGCGGCGTTCAACCATCTCGCAGCTGCCCAGCACCCCGATGGCCGTACGTGGTGTTACTACACATCCTTGGATGGAACAAAACCCTACACTCCCGGAATCAACTGCTGTGTCTCAAGTGGCCCGCGTGCGATGGCCTTGCTCCCCGAGTTGTTTGCCGTCACGGATGCTAAAGGTGGCCTTGTCTTTACATTGCCGGAGTCATGTAGCATCACGCACCGTGGGAATGTCTGGGTTCAGGAAGTCGAATGGGTGAACAACCACGGAGCCGCTGAAGTACGGTTCCGCTGGACGTTGAAGTCCGGAACATCTGGCAAGTATTCCATCGGGTGGCGTAAACCAACCTGGATAACCTCAAATGGAACATCCCCCATTGCACAGCTTCCATCAACGTGGAAAGTCGGGCAATCCCGAACATTCGCGTGGAGCATCGGCGTTCGGCGCCTTGAGGGTAAAGATTCAAACAAAACCCTCGCAGCATTTACCTTTGGTCCATGGGTTTTATCAGCCGTTGCAGGCAAGGCGTCAACGGACAAGCCTTCCACATTGGTGCTCACGCCTAAAATGCCTCAGCAGACTGGCCAAAGGACGTTCACGCTCAAAACATCCAAAGGCTCTGTTCCCCTTCAACCTTTTGCAGACTGCGGCAGCAGCGGCGAAGACTATTCCGTTTGGCTTCGCACCAATGCGCCGAAGCAACGTCGTGTGGGTAATGTCCTCCTCGGGGGAACCGAGTCCCGCTCGCGCCCGGGGAACATCAATGGCTCCATCGTGGATGGCGAACCGAAGTCCATCGTCGTAACGCACAGCAACACCAGCGAGTTTGGAGACTGGTACGCGGTCAACACCGCTGAACAGGTGGACATCGACAAAATTGTGTTTACTCATGGGCATTGTTTCTTCGATGGCGGGTGGTTTGTGGGAGCGCCGATGGTCGAAGTTCAGGAAGCCCCCGGCGGTCCATGGAAGGCCCTTGGACGCCTGCCAGGTTATCCACAGACGAGCGCTGACCAGCAGCCCCCGCTCACCGATGGACAAGAATTCACATTCCGACTCCAAGCTCCGCGATCGATTGTGGGAGTCCGTGTCAGCGGCACACCAGCACATGGCAGCAATCCAAAGCAGAACTTTTCATCCTGTGCCGAGCTCTCCGCATACGCACCAGACCGTCTTCAGAAAAAGTAAGGAGAGAAATCAATGCGATACTTGGGACTTTGCTTTGACCACATGCACATGGGTGACTTGCTACGCCTCGTAGCCGACACGCCTGGATGCTCGATTGCAGGCATTTACGACCCTGACATTCACAAAATGACAGCTGCGATCGAGACGCACTCGATTCCTGCGAACAGGGTCTTTACTGATTTGCAAACGGCTTTTGCGCAAGCTGGCGCGGATGCTGCCATTGTCTGCTCGACGACCGCAGAGCATGCAAACGTCACTGCTGCGGCCTTCGACGCAGGCCTTCATGTGATTTGTGAAAAGCCATTTGCAGCAAATGTTGCGGATGCTGACCGCATGATTGAGGCATCCAAGTTAGCCGGTCGCACCCTCGCTGTCAACTGGCCACTCGCCTGGTACCCACCTCACATCACGACAAAGCGTCTGATCGATGAAGGCACCATTGGGGATGTCCTTGAGGTTCATTTTTATGATGGCAACCGCGGACCGCTACGGCACCTTGCGGACAAAATCGAGGTTTCAGAGCAAGACGCGGCTGCCATGAAGCGAGCATCCTGGTGGTACGACCCAGCCCGCGGCGGCGGAAGCCTGCTCGACTATCTCGGCTACGGCACGACACTTGGAACGTGGTTCCTCAGTGGGCGTGAGCCATTGACGGTCACTGCCATCACGGATAATGTGGATGCAACATTTGTCGATGAACATGCGATTGTTGTCTGCCGTTACGCTAGTGGACTCTCAAAATTCGAAACGCGTTGGGGGACCTTTACGGACCCGTGGACTATCCAGCCACAACCCAAATGCGGCTTTGTTGTCGTTGGAACTTCCGGTACCATCAGCAGCTATGACTATGAGGACCACGTGATGATTCAGACGATGGACCATCCGGTTCCAACACCTGTCGCAGTCGACACACTCACAGCCCCGATGCGAAACATCATCGAGCATTTCGATGCCACTGCAGCATCACCAGAATCGCTGCATGCGCCGCTTACGCCGCGTATTTGCCGGATTGGACAGAAAATTGTAGACCTTGCCGCTGCATCCGCAGCCGCAGGAAGGACTTTGAATTACGTATGAGCAAGCAGGACACCCTCCCCACCGATGACCAGTACGCACTTGTTGCGGCAACTGTCCCAGAGATCGATGCGCCAGCACTTCCGTATATGCCGCCGGCCATTGAGCGAGATGTTCGCTTAGCCATCATCGGCTGTGGAGGCATCGCAAGCACGCACCTAGCCGCGTACCAATCCCGTGGCTGGAAGGTCGTAGCTTTCTGTGACATCGATAAAAACCGTGCACAATCAAGGGCTGACCAGTTCTTCCCGGATGCGCTCGTAACAGACAACCCTGAGGACATTTTCGCCCTCGACAACCTGGATGCAATCGACATCGCCACGCATACAAGACATCGACCACCACTGATCAAGCGGGCGATCGAATGCGGACATCATGTGCTTTCGCAAAAGCCATTTGTAACCGACATCCAAACCGGCTCTGAAATGATTGCTCTCGCGAAGCAAAATGGCGTGATGCTCTGCGTAAACCAAAATGGCCGCTTTGCTCCACACTTTTCGTATATCCGGGAGCTGGTGACATCCGGGACCCTTGGGAGCATCACGGGTATCCACACGCAGCTTCACTGGAACCACACTTGGATTGCAGGCACGCCATTTGCCCAAATGCGGGACATTGTGCTCTACGACTTTGCGATTCACTGGTTTGACTTTGTTGCATCTTTGCTGCCTGTTGATGTCGAAGTAACCGTAACGGCATTTCGTGGTGAGCCGCGTTTGGACCTCGGACTGCCACCGCTTGAAGCCACCGCTGTCGCGGAGTGGCCAGGTGGCCGTGCGACG
>CAIYBQ010000257.1 GCA_903924445.1 uncultured Armatimonadota bacterium
AGCTTTAGAATCATCGATGTAAAACACGGCCGTGTCGCCCTCCGGCATGTGGACACAGGCGGCTTTGTGACCGTTTCAGGACTGGGCAATTCAGCAAAAATCAGCCTCCAAAAGTCACGCGCCGGTGACCGACAAGCCTTTCAGTGGACAGAGACCATCCATGGCGACATCATGCTGCTGAGTGTCTCCGGACATCGGAATCTCCAAGTCCTCCCGGATGGCAATGTAAGCATCGTCGCGGATGGCACAACCCACGACAACAAGAATGGCGCGCGGCTTAGGGTCTTACCAATCGTTGACTTAGGGCGATAGGATCAATCACCGTGATCAGCAAGTACCGTTAATCAAGGGCTAACAATTATCCCACGGGCGGTTTGCCGTCTGATACAGCATCGAGAGGAGTCACCCTCCCGCTCTCAAGAGAGGTTGCTTTGAGCGATTGCCTGGCTTCGAGCTCGGAAATGATGCGGTGGATGTCAGCGGAGATGAGGCGAAGTTCTTCGAGTTCCTGCGATGCCAGCTCTTGGTTTCGCTTTGCGATTTCAAATTCAGCGGTGCTTGCCTTGTGCGTTTCTTTGATCAACTTTTCAGTCTTTTTGGATTGCACATCCTGGCCCACGAGGATTACGGACATCAGGACCAGCTGCAGAAAGTCCTGAATCAGCCAGTCGACGAAGTTGGTTTCCGAGAGCGCCTTCGGGAGTCCGGCAAGCGCAAGGATAGCAAATAGCCCCGCACACCACATCGTGCCGACTTTATTTGTGATCTTCTCTCCTAGCGACTTACCTTGATCCTCAAAGTTCTTCATGCTCAGTACCCTATCCGCGATTCGAACCGATGTGTGACAACCCACCGAGGCGCTCCTGATACGATTCACAAAATGGCCCTGACCCGCAAAGCAAAGGTTGGAATCAGTATTTTTCTAGTGATGTTTGTGCTTGCCGGGAGCTTTCTGATTTACCTTATCTGGATGCTGCAGCACATCTACCGGGTTGAGGCCATCAATTCTGAAGTCGGGTTGTTGATACAGCAGCATTCCTACGACAAGGCGCGCATCCGCCTACTCGCAAACCCCGAGTATGCAAAAACAGATCCTGGGATACGCCGACAAATCCAGGCCCTCGGGGGTCTGGGGCGCTTCGCCGATGCGGAAGCCATCCTCTCCGAAAACCCGAAATTTGAAGACAGTGTTTATGGCCAGGAAACCATCAGTGAGCTGCGGATGCTCCGAGGGCGCTATTCCGATGCCGCCACCGCATTTGACAAGCAATACAAAAGCCGAACGTTTGCAAAGGCAACACTTGGATCCAAAGCCCTCGCGATGTGGAGAGGGAAAATCTCGGGCTCACTCGATGTTGCAAAAGAGTCCTGCGATGACATCGGGCACTACAACGCACGCGGCTTCTTCGTCATCGCCATGCACGCGCCTCCGAAGTCACCCACACGCCTGAAAACTCTCCAGCGAGCCATGGAATTCTCTCCGGATGATTTCATCATTAATGCCTATCTTACAGAAGCCAGACTTCAGAACAATGTTTCCGCCGAGCTGGATGCGCTTGAAGCCGCTGTGGATGCATCCTATTACCCGGGAGCGCGCCGGGAGCGGGCCAAAAAAGCATTCATCAATGCCGTGAAAACCCACCACATCACGGGCACGGCGGCGATTCTCGCCGAAAAGTACGCCCGCGAATCCAAGCCCACACACTAACCTGCCCGGCGTTACAATGTCCGTATGGAAGCAAGCATCGAGTTCCTCACAGCCCTCATCCACGCGCCTGGCCCACCGGCACAGGAAGGCCCCGTCCGCGATGTGCTAACCCGCGCACTGGACACCGCAGGCATTAAGTGGACTGTCGATGCGCGTGGCAACCTCCTTGCAGCATCAGGAAATACCATCCCGGAAAAGCCGCACATTGTCGTGACGGCCCATATGGATGAAATCGCCTTAATGGTTCGTCAAATCAACCCGGATGGCACCCTCTCCGTGCTCCCGCTTGGCGGAGCACATCCGTGGAAATGGGGTGAAGGCCCTGTCGACATCCTCTGCGGAGACACACCACTCCAAGGCATTTTGTCCTTTGGGTCGATTCACACCACGGATGCATCCACGGCTATCCAAAAGTCACGGGATGGCAAAGCGATCACCTGGTCGGATGCCAAAGTTATCACGGGAATCCCCGCGGACCAGCTCCCGGATGCGCTGCGCTCGGGAACACGTATTGTTCTCTCAAAAGAGCGCCGGACACCAGTGCGCCTCGGGATGAACGCCGAGCTAATTGCGGCTCCTTTCCTAGATGACCGTGCGGACTGCGTCGTTTGGCTACAGACGTTGCTTGCGCTCAAAGAAGCCGACGCGTGCCCAGATGTCCTCTTTGCAACGACCACCGCTGAAGAGCTTGGTGGTCACGGTGCGCTTTGGCTGCTGGGTGGAACCCGGCCGGACATTTGTATTGCGCTCGAAATCGCGCCGATTGCCCCCGATAACGACTTGCAGCTCACACCTACGCCGACCTGCTGGTCCACGGATGGCTACTCACCAACAGCGCCAAGC
>CAIYBQ010000258.1 GCA_903924445.1 uncultured Armatimonadota bacterium
CGATGACACTTGGATTCTACGGAGAGGATCTTTTGATGCACGGAACCTTGGCTGCGCATCCGCGCATTGGTATTCTCTTGCCGATTGCAACAGCAATGAACGCCATCACCGTCTTTCGGATGTTCTCACGATTGTTCCTCGGACCGATCACCGAAGATCTGACAGATGTACCCGATGCGCTGCCGCGTGAACGTCTGGCGATAACCGCGGTTATTTCTTTCCTCATTCTTGGTGGACTCGTTCCCGGTTGGCTGCTCCCCAAAACTGCAGCCACCCATGATGCTGTGACAACACATCCCGGAAATTAGCCAACATGGTCGCAATCGCCAATATCCCTTCAGATGGTTCAATCGATACGGGTTATCCTCCTCGATAACGACAGGAATGCCAGAGGGAGTTCGTCTCACATCACAATCGTTTGAGCCTGTAGACTGGAACCATGGCTATTGAATTTCGGATGCTTGAGCGTGGAGATTACACCGAGCATCAAAACCTGATGAGTATGGCATTCGGACGTGGGGGCATCCGGCAGCCTCTGGCTGATGATGCACCAGACCCCGTCGGGCTGATCAATACCATCGGGCTGTTTGAAGATGGCAAACTAATGTCATCCGTTAGCGTCGAACCATACCGTGTCCACTTTGGTCACGGTACACAGCTTGACTACGGTGGTATCGGAGGCGTTGCCTGCGCCAATGAACGCCGCGGACGCGGCTACGTTCAGCAGCTTCTGATTCGCTGCCTCGCACTGATGGAAGAGCGTGGACAGACCATCTCCGGTCTCTATCCGTTCGCATACGCCTTCTATCGCAAGTTCGGCTGGGAATATGTCGGACACGTCCAGAACATAAAGCTGCCTGTCCGTGAGCTGAAGCGCTATAACCCTGCCGGCTGGGATGTCAGCGAAATTGACCTCGAAGCAAATCTCGAGCTGGTCAAGCCGTTCTACGATGCGTTTGCAGCAAACTACCGCTCAGCATTCACTGCATCAACACACAAGTGGCATGATGACTACAATGCCCACGACAACCGGAAGTCGTTTGTCTACATCGCCCGGGATGAAAGCGGTGAAATCGGCGGTTTGATGCGCTTCCGCTACCCGGCTCACGGCTCTGATGACCTTCCGACTGCGACACGCATCTGGACCAAAAGCCCAGCGGCATTGCATGCACTCCTCGATGTCATCCGCGACATCGGAGTCCAACACGACACGGTACAGCTGCAGGTTCCCGCAGACTTCCCAACGCTTTCGCTCAACTGCTCACATACAACAAAAATCGCCCTTGAACCCGTCTACCAGGGACGTATCGTCAGCATCGCACAGTGGGCTGCGGGGATTACACTGCCTCCGGCAGCTGCAGGACAGTCGCTGAAAATGCAGGTGCATGACCCACACGCTCCGTGGAACGATGGAACATGGACACTTACCAGAACACAAAACGGTGTCAGCGCCGAGAAGACTTCAGGGGCGGGTGATACAGACATCACCGTGGACATCACCACCTTCTCA
>CAIYBQ010000259.1 GCA_903924445.1 uncultured Armatimonadota bacterium
AAGCCGTGCGTATCAACAGACATCGGTAAACCGCCCGGATGCTGCCAAAATTGACTCGGATAACCGGTTGCTCTGGAAGGCAAACCGCCTCCGCTTGGATGCTGATCAGTACCGTGATGCTGCATTGCAGACGGCGGGACGTATTGACTTCAAGATGGGTGGACCGGGAGTTAACCACTTCAAAATGGGACCTGGGCCACAGATGACACCAGCCCTTGACTATGCCGCATACGATTGGGAAAGCCCAGAAGCAAATCGCCGCTCGGTTTACCGAACCGTTTGGCGCGCAATCCCGGATCCATTCATGGACTCCATGGACTTCCCTGACCTTGCATTGCTGTCGCCGACCCGTGGGACCAGCGTGTCGGCGCTTCAGGCCTTGACGCTCTATAACAACAACTTTGTCCTCTCCTGTTCACGGGCACTGGCAAAGCGTGTATCCGACGAGGGCGGGCTTGTTCCACAGCAGGTTGAGCGAGCAGCGGAGCTGTCCTGGGGCCGCCACCTGACAAAAGCTGAGCGTAAAGTTCTGTTTGACATGGCGCATGAACATGGCCTTGAGGCTACTTGCCGGGTTATTTTGAATGCTAATGCATTCCTGTTTATTGATTAGTATGTTGATGACCAGCCCGAGCGGCTGGTCGCATGTAGTGGGTCATGGACCCGATCTGAGGTGAGCTTGATGGACA
Source organism: uncultured Armatimonadota bacterium (assembly GCA_903924445.1). Taxonomy (GTDB): domain Bacteria; phylum Armatimonadota; class Armatimonadia; order Armatimonadales; family Armatimonadaceae; genus CAIRTT01. The sequence continues at coordinate 690 of CAIYBQ010000259.1, forward strand.
ATAATCACTGGGGTTTTCCAACGAACCGGCGTGAGTTTCTGACCGGAATCGGTGGCGGATTTGCTGGCCTCGCATTGACGAGTATGCTTGCAGATGAAGGCATCGCGATGCCATCCGCTGGGCAAGGGTCCCTCCGTATTCAGCACCATCCGCCAAAAGTCAAGCGGGTCATTCAGCTGTTCATGAATGGCGGCGCAAGCCCGATGGACCTCTATGACTACAAGCCTGCGCTGATCAAGTATCACGGGCAAAAGCTCCCGGCGCATATTCGCCCGGAAGGTTCGCCTAATGAGCCAGGTCTTTGTCTAAAGAGTCCGTTTACGTTCAAGCAATATGGTCAATCAGGCCGCTGGGTCAGCGATCAGTTTCCTGAGCAGGCAAAGCTTGTCGATGAGATGGCGTTCTTTATGGCGATGGCCAGTAAGTCGAACGTCCATGGGCCAGCATCGTACATGATGAACACTGGCTTTATTCTGCCGGGATTCCCGTGTATGGGAGCATGGATTTCTTATGCGATAGGCAGCTTGCGTGACAACTTACCAACATTTGTTGTACTCCCTGATAATCGCGGTCTTCCATATAACCAACGCGGTAACTTCAGCAGCGGCTTCTTACCGGTGGTTCATCAGGGCACTATGATTAACGGTACTGGGCCTGGTGCGGTCTCAGACCTGTTTGCAGGTGATAAGTACGGCTTTGCGAACAAGGACACAGACAAAGCTGGTCTCGATGCGTTGACAAAGCTGAACAAGACCCATGCCGCATCGCATCCAGGGGATTCTCGCCTTGATGCACGCATCGCCAGCTATGAGCTCGCCGCGCGTATGCAGCTGAGTGCCCCGGAAGCCTTTGATCTCTCGCGTGAGTCACAGGCGGTCAAGGATTCCTACGGTATTGGAACCCCGCACACCGATGACTTTGGTAAGCGCTGTCTCTTGGCGGCACGTCTTGCGGAGCGCGGTGTTCGCTTCACGCAGGTCTGGAGTGGTCCACAGGGAGCAGTCAACAACTGGGACAACCACGGCAATATCCGTACAGAGCTGCCTCCGATGGCTGCAAGTATTGATAAGCCAATTTCAGCCCTGTTGCGTGACCTCAAGGCGCGTGGTCTGGATAAGGACACATTGGTTATCTGGTCAACAGAGTTCGGCCGAACACCATTTGCACAAGGTGGTGAGGGACGTGACCACAATGGCGGTACGTTCGTTAGCTGGATCTGGGGCGCCGGTGTCAAGCCCGGTGTTGCGTATGGCCAGAGCGATGAACTTGCGTTCAAGACCGCGGAGAACACGACCTACTCGTACGACTTCCATGCGACGATTCTGCACCTGCTGGGTATCGACCACACCAAGCTGACCTGGCGTCAGAATGGTGTTGATCGCCGCCTCACGGATGTCCATGGCCACGTGGTCAAGGAAGTGCTGGCATAGTCGCTAGACGCGTTTGGATGTACAAAGCCCTCCGGATTCCGGAGGGCTTTTTCTATACCGGGCGTCGAGCAAATCCTTAAGAAAGCAGCATTCAGAGTACGGAGCATCCAACCTATGGATGTCAGCAAGAGTACGGTATTCGCGATTCGGTGTTAGCACATCGGGGGCGATGCGGTTATGGTTAAGCCTAATGAACGACATCTTGCCAATTGGTGCAATGGCTCATCTTGGCGTCAAAGATGGAATCAACTTTACGCCTCGCACCGCTGAATACACGATTCTTCCAGAAGAAATAGATGGGAAGTTGATTGTTCCCAAAGCCACGCAAAAGCTGGTTGTCCTACGAGTGAGTCTCCAGTATCCGGAAGAAGGAAGAATCGATCTTCGACCATCGGATGTTCATGTTACTGCAAGTGATGTGGCCGGCAAGAAATATGAAGGCCAACTGCAGTTCTATTCGCAGCAGGGAAAGCCTGTGTCATCTACTGTGTTGCGCTCTGGTCAACAAGTGGATGCTATCTGCATAGTGCTCATTCCTGCATTGACGCTTATAAAACAGCTTGATGTCTATGCACTGGACAGAAGGTTAACGGCAACGTATTCAGGTGATGGTATCCAGCCGCTGCCTCTTCAAATGCGTGATGCTGTCTCAGGCAACAAGTACAATCCGTTTACGGTACGGGATGCAGCATTTGGCCAAGTGCTTTGTCTTGGTGTGGCCACGGTGGCCCTTAGACGACGTGTATCAAACCCTCTGACAAAGTCAGTGTCGGCTGCTGGTATTGAAATCGAAATTGGCAATCCAAATCGGACTGCTGTGGAAATTTCATTGGCGTCGTACAAAGTGATGGTAGGGAGGGACTCTCAGCAACAGGATTGCTTGATTGAGTGGGTTGGAAAGAATGTAGCGGCAGAATCGACAGTGCTACCACCGATGCGGACATTGACTGGAAAAGTCACTTTTTCTGATCTAAAGGTGAGTCCCGGTGCGACTGTTACGGTTATCGATACCACGACACAGCGCGGTCTTCGGATTGCTCTCTAGAGTTTTCAAGTCTTGCCACAATGCGTATCTTGATTGACACAGGGACGTTATGTGCAGATTACTACACCTAACCAATTTCGACTTCACTGGGAAAATCATTTTTACTGTTAGAACTACTGGTTTTCTCGATGACTCATGGATTAAGTTTGCTTAAACAAGTAATTGTACTTTAATTACATTGTGTAAATTGCTTTTTTGTAAGAAAGAAATCCTATATGAAGTCCTTAGTTTCTACCTGTTTGGCTGTCGCAGCGCTTTTCGCTGTTGCATTACCTTCATCCGCACAGCTGGCGCAGAGCCCAATCAATATCTCCAAAGAAGCAACGGTTAAGGCCAACCTGCCAAAGTTGTCCTTCTCCTACACCCAGAAAGCCAATCTAACCGTAAAGAATACGGGTGCACCAGACATTGAAGCGACTATAAAGGCATTGGTCGTCCCCGGTGCAGGTTCTGTGACGGTTAGTGGAACCACGTACAACCTGTTGCAGTTTCACTTTCATACGCCATCTGAGCATGCAGTAGATGGTGAAGAGACGCCAATGGAAGTGCACTTTGTCCATGCTGACAATGCTGGCAACCTCCTCGTGGTCGGGCGCCGCATTGAGTTTGGTGAGAAGAACGAAGTCCTTGCTCCGATCTTTTCAAAACTGCCGACAATTGCGGCTCCACTTATGCTGAACAAAGTCAACATCAAGGACCTCATTCCTGAGACCACCACTTCGTACCGCTATGCTGGATCCTTAACAACGGAACCATACACGGAAGGCGTCAAATGGGTTGTGTTGTCAGAACCGATGACATTCTCCAGCAAGCAGGTTGCTGCCTTTCAGCGCTTGTTTCCGTTGAACAATTCCCGTGAGCTGCAGCCATTGAATGGCCGCTGCATTCTTTCGGATGTCCGAAAGGCAAAGAAAGACTAGTATCGTCGTTCATCGCCTTTCGTAACTTTCAAAACAGTCTCGGTAGCGAGGCTGTTTTACTTTTATGGGGTCACGAATTTATTTGTACATCAGCATCACGGGACTTTCCATTTCCTGAAAGTGGATTCTCTGGATGTTCCTTTGTGTCAACACCGATTGAAAAATCCCCACTTCTCCGGTGCTGTTGATAGTTTGCTCCTGCTTCGAGATTCGGCTTTTGAAGCTCCTGTTCACAACCTTTGAGCGTTTGTTGCAGTCCTGCCTTTCGGCTCTGTAGCAGTCTCATCGGATGTTGACTGTTGTAGCTTGCTGCAGGAGACGATCGAGGACTGCAGCTGCCATCATTGTGTCGCCCCTCGATCTCCGCATGTTTTGTTGCTCCTTGGGATGAGCGCATACCTTGCTGTAAGTAACTGGAAGAACAGCGTTGCACCGACATCGTCAAGTGGTAAATATCCCATTTCATCAATCACGAGCACTTTTGGTGTGACTCAGCGCCGGACTCTGGGCACAAGTCGTCCTAACATAGCTGCCTTTCCAGGAGCTCATGGGCAGTCACGAAATGGGCTGAGATCTCCGCGCGAATTACCTCAAACGTTAGCAGATCGTATCGGATATGACCATTGTTAGTTGAAAGGACCGGGAGTTTGCCTCAGGTACGGATACTCGACAAAAACACCGGTCTCACAGCACCGACGGCATTGGACATTGCGGAGTTGCATCACATCGGCACTGACCCTAGTATTCAGTTTTGGTCGGACATTC
>CAIYBQ010000260.1 GCA_903924445.1 uncultured Armatimonadota bacterium
ACAATCAAACTGAAACGACCCGGGATTACTACCCGGGTTTTTTCTTATTCGGATAGTAGTAGTGCAAACAACATCCGAAGGCGCGATGACATCACGGCCATCTGATGGTCAAAATCGTCGGCGGCGGCGCCGCGGTCCACGGGAAACAAATTAGGTTTTCTTCTAGCAACAATCAAACTGAAACGACCCGGGATTACTACCCGGGTTTTTTCTTATTCGGATAGCAGCGACGCAAGCCGTCGGTCACCACTAAACCATCCCGCGAATGCATCACGTACCTTGCCATCCGGGTCCGTTACGATGATCGTCGGATACGCATCCGTGCCAAGTGCCTTACGGGCATTCATAGTGCGTTCGCTTCGGCCTGCGGGATCCCACAAGGGCACGATGTTCGCAGGGAGCGACTTTACGGATGCCTTCCATGTCGCCTCATCCGTGCGCACGCACAGGGCATAAACCGTAACGAGCGTCTTGGACTTTCCTACCACTGACAGAATCTGAGGAAGCGCACGCATCGCCGGTTTGCTTCCCGGATGATAAATCACAACCACCGCTTTCCCCGTAACTAGACTCGCGATGTCGATTTTTTTGCTGTCTGCATGCTTTACGATGTCGTACGCGGGAAGCATATCGCCAGTGGCTATGAGCGATTCACGCGCAGCAACAGGTGCTTTAACTTTGCTTCCTGCTACCGAAGTGTTTGCCTTAGGTGTCACCTTCTGATTAGCGCTTTTGCCCTTCACAGGAACGACACTCTTTACTGGTGGCGTTTTCGGCTGCGGTTTACCCGATTGTTTCCCTGGCTTTGCCGTCTGACCTGCAACGACGCTGTTTTGCACAACGGCTGTCATAAGTACAGCTGCGAGGAGTACGATGCTAACTTTCATCGGAATTCACCTTTTCGTAATGGATTGAAAATGCTACCATGCACCGTCTGATGGATATCCATTCATCGGTCAATTGTATACGTTAGAGAGCGCGCAATGATTGCGCGTCTGGAGTAACCATGGATACGGAAATCACAGTCATCAGTGACTCCGCGAATGAAGCACCCGTAAAGCCACTTCGCGTTGCCTTTATCGGTTGCGGTGGTATCGCGCAAACACATATCAGCTACCTCAAGAAGATGCCTGGCGTGTCCATCATCGCTGGTGCAGACCTTCGTCAGGCTGCCCTCGACCATATGCACACCGCACATGGCGTTGCAAAGGACCACCTCTTTACATCCTTTGATGAGATGCTGGCAACCGTCGGCTCTGAAATCGATGCTGTATCCGTTTGTACATCCAATGGTGCACACGCTCCTGCTGTTATCGCAGTTGCCAAGGCTGGCAAGGATATGCTGTGCGAGAAGCCTATCGCGATGAGTGCTCAGGAAGCCGAAGGCATGGTTGCCGCGGTCAAGGCTGCTGGCGTCAAGTTTGTGATGGGCTTCCAACACCGCTATGAGCCACGGTCAAAGTATGTACGTGACCTCGTAGAATCAGGAGCGCTTGGCAGAATTCTGTACGTCCGTGCGCAAGCCCTTCGCCGCCGTGGCATCCCGAACTGGGGCGTCTTTGGCCGCAAAGAGCTGCAGGGTGGCGGTCCACTGATCGACATCGGTGTGCATATTCTCGATACCGCCTACTCCCTCATCGGCAACCCAACCCCTGTGACCTGTACAGGTAACACCTTTACATGGCACGGAAACAAGCCATCGGATGTCAAGTCCGTCTGGCCAAACTGGGATTGGGAAACCTACACGGTTGAGGACCTTGCTGTCGGTATGATCCGCTTTGACAATGGCACGATGCTTACGCTCGAGTCCAGCTTTGTCGCACACATCAAGGAAGATGTCTTCGACATCCAGA
>CAIYBQ010000261.1 GCA_903924445.1 uncultured Armatimonadota bacterium
AAACGGCATCGCCGCATCGAAGTCGCTTGCCGCCATCGCCCTCCCTGCGGACACAATCTTCACCCATGAAGTTCGTAACTACAACCGTGTCGCGCAGGAGAAGCCACGTCAGGTTCTTTCGACAGGCCTCTACACAAACTTCAGCAATCCGTTCTACAACTTCAACCACAATGGCGGGAGCAACTTGCTGTTCTGCGATGGCCATGCGAAGTGGCAGAAGCGTGATTCGATTCGCTTTGCCCAGTTTGGTGCATCCCCTGAGAACAACCCAAGCCTCCCAGTGAAGTTTGGGGCAACGGATGCTGAGTTGCAGGCTCAGAATGTGATGCAGTTCAGAGCTGACTTCTAATCCGTTCAGGATGTTTGGTCGTTTACGCCTTTACTTGGTTAGTTTCTTCCAGCAATGCTGTAAAGCGACCAATGTCCCGAATGTAGTCTGACTCATCGTAGTGCTCGGAGCTCATCACGAGCACTACGGTGCCAGGCGTGTGGTTGTATTGTTCCGACCAGGTCATCGGAGGAATGTAAACTCCATCCGAGTCTTGTGTCATTACCGTTTCCGTTGTTCCATGTTGCGAGATGGTGATAACGGTAACGCTTCCAGATGCACATTTGACGAATTGGTGGAGGTCATGGTGAGCATGCCCCCCCCTCCGTGCCACAAATGGCACATCGCATGTGTAGACCACACTTCGTACATCGAATGGAATATGCACACCAGCCTCGAGACACACCAATGCCCCGCGCTCATCGGTAAATCTCCGCGGTGCTTGGTAACCCTTCAAGGGCATTTTCACGCTTTCCCCTCCCATGCTTGAACAACATCGATGACCCTGTAGACCGCCTCATTCGAGAGCCCAGGATAGCAAGGAAGCGAGACAAGTTGACTCGTATTTGCTTCTGTAACCGGTAGAAACACGCCGGCCACGCTGTACGCTGGCTGCCGGTAATCCGGGATTGGATAGTGGATGTCCGACATGATCTTGTTTTCTGAAAGATAGGCACGCAGTTCATCCCGGAGCGGCGTCCGCGCAACATAGAGATGTGCAACATAATCCATTGTGTTGCTTGACATGGTTGGACAGCGCAGGATTGCCGCAAGGCTATTTGCGTACAGCTGTGCGATTTCACGTCGTCGTGTATTCCATCCAGCAAGAAGGGGTAATTTTCGCTTCAGAATGGCTGCCTGGACAGGATCAAGGCGACTGTTCATCCCAAGCGGAACATCAACTTGGTACTTGGAACGCCAGCCGTATTGCTTGATAGCCCTCACATTTGCGGCAATCTCCGGGGAGTTACAGCAAAGCGCACCGCCATCCCCGTACGCCCCGAGGTTTTTCGTGGGGTAAAAGCTGAAACACGCAATTTCGCCGAAGCTTCCAGCCATGGATCCAGTCGCGTCCGCTGCACCACATGCCTGTGCACAGTCCTCGATTAGCGCGACACCATAGGTGCGGCAGAGTGCCGTGATCGCAGTAATATCCGCCAGCTGCCCGTAGAGGTGCGTGACGATTACTGCCTTGATGGAGTGATCTTTTAGGACAGCCTCGAGTGCAGCAGGGCACATGCAAAGGGATGCATCATTTACATCGACATAAACAGGCGTTGCTCTCAGCGTATGCACTGCCGTTGAGCCATAAAAGCCGGCATTTGCAACCAGTGCAATCTCGTCACCCTGTTTACATTCGAGTGCTTTTAGTGCGAGGATAAGGGCATCGGTGCCCGATGCGCACGAAACGCAGTGTTCAACCCCGAGCATTTGGGCAAAGGTCTTCTCGAAGTCACTGACGAAGGAGCCGGCTTCGTACCAGGAAACGGATGCGACATCGGACATCGCCCCAACCAGCAGCTCACTTGGGTTTGTCTCAGACTTGTCGTACATCGAAATTTGAGGGGTCATCGCTATGCTCGTCCATCGATGGCAGTGCGGAGGAACGCATCGGATTCTGTCGTGCGTGCAGCAATTCGTATCGGAACGATAGTCGCCAGCAGCACCATCCCTGCAATGCTCAATGCTTCAGCCACAAAAGCCATAAATAGAACGAGTGGATGCTTGGTGAACTGAATCCTCTTCGACCATGCGTAGAGGTAGTCGCTGAAAGCCATTTGCCGTGTGGATTGATCCAGCATCAGTGGTCGAAGGACACGCAGCAGTTTTCGCGTGTCAACCCAACCCGGGTGCGTCTGCGTATACTTTCTGAGCAGGATTGCACGGGCGTGTTGATCACGCACCAGGTTAAAAACATCTGCTACAGCGAGCCAGACCTCTGTTGCCCAGGAATCATCCGTGCTGAGGTGATACTTGACGACAGTGTGCCCGGACAGAATGACACCACCGATGCCTGCATCTAGTATCGAAAGGATGATGGCAATATGTGGCGCGACGGTGTTTAGGTTGATGTAGGCTTTTCGCAACACAGCTCTGGCCGCGGCCACGCGGAATACACCGGTGGAGCTCAGCAGAAGGTTGGGCATAAAGTCCAGGTTTTCGGCGAGGTCGGCGACGGTGCTACAGTGGAGCTCAAGGTCAGCTGGACGTCGAAGCTCACCCGGAATCGCAGTGGACTGCATATTGATATACGCAGCCGTGGGGTTACGAGCGATTACATCCAAAATTCCGACAACAGCATCCGGTTTTACTGGGTCATCGTCCATCAGTGTCCAAACCCAAGGAGTATCGACGAGCTCAAAGCTGCGGGTGACATTTGCGCTAGCTCCGACATTGGTGATGTTACGAATCACCCGGATGGATGCATCGGGATAGTTGGCTCTCACCCAGTCATTTAGGCCGCGGGTGCCATCTGTAGATGCATTGTCAATCACCAACAAACAGACATCAGGGGACAGTTGTGGCACCAAAAGCTTGATGTTGGTACACACCGCTTCGAAGCGGTTGTAGGTGG
>CAIYBQ010000262.1 GCA_903924445.1 uncultured Armatimonadota bacterium
AGCCCGAGCCCCAGACGGATTTGCCAGCATCCGGGACTTTACCCGCTGAGCAGAGCACGACGTAGCCCGGGAGGTTTGCGGTTTCGGTGCCAAGGCCGTAGGTGACCCAGGAGCCGAGGCTAGGATAGCCGAGGCGGGGCTGCCCGGTCTGCACGTAGAGCTGCGCGGGTGCGTGATTGAACTGATCGGTGTTGCAGGAGCGAATTACGGAAATGTCATCTGCGACTTTTCCGATGTTTGGAAGCAAATCAGAGATGACCTGGCCGCTTTGGCCATGCTGTTTGAACGTGAAGAGGCCACCGAGCATCGTTGGGACGCCTCGGATGAAGGCGAAGCGCTTGCCCTTGAGGAACTCATCCGGGCACTTTTCGCCATTGTGTTTTCGCAGCATGGGCTTGTCATCAAAGAGCTCAAGCTGGCTTGGTGAGCCTGCCATATGCAGATAGATGACGGCTTTTGCAGGCCGCTTGCTGCGCTGGTCGAAGGTCGCTTCGCCCTTTGTTATCCGCTTAGGTGGCGCCGCGCTTACTGAGTCATCTAGAGCGCTGAGGGCGATGGAACCAAAGCCCATCCCAAGGCCGCCGAAGAAGTGGCGCCTCGTTAGGACTTTTGTTTTTTCGAATGCGATGTGGGCTGCGAGCTCTTCTGGCGACATAAATGGAATATATGCGATTTGAGGATGCTTCACCAAGTGTGTTTTTGGATGTTTGTAAGTTGCCACGGAAGCACGGTCTTGGTGAGACATAAATAAAGGCCAACTACTCGTTTGAGCAGTCAGCCTTTATGTTCACAACCTTACAATCAACTACGGCTTCTGAGGGGCTCCTCCGCCAAATGGGAAGGCTGCACGTCCACGTCCGCCACCGCGGTTACCATTTCCGCCGAGTCCGCCAAAACCGCTTCCGCCACGTCCGATGAACTGCATGATGACCTTGGCTTCATCCTTGGTTAGCTTGCCATCCCTGTCTTTGTCCAAAAGACCAAACGCAGGATTCTGAAACTCATCCTTGGTCACAAAGCCATCAGCGTTCTTATCAATCTGGCCAAACATGTTCTCGAACATGCTGTCCATGGCTTGATCTTCATCTACGAGCTCAGTCGTATTATCCTTGCCGGCTGCGTAGTACTCGATGTAACCCAGCTGCATCTCATCAAATGTCTGTGGACCCCACGGCACTTCGCGCTTTGGATCTGGGTTGTTCTTGTTTGCAGTCGAGTTGTCAAACCAGCAGGTGTATTCTAAGCGACTGTTCTTTGGAACCATCACTGGCTCAGCGTAGCGATATGTGTGCTGCCAGTTGAAGTCGTAGCGAGGAACATCGAGGAGCAGCTTCCGCGTGCCATCCGGCATGACCAGCTCATACTTAGCTGCTTTACCGCGGACGTGCATGTGCGGCATCAGCGCCGTCATCTTAATGTCCATCGGGATTGGCAGTGATGACACAACCTTGTAGTTTGGGTCGCCAGCCGGGATACGGAAGCGGGTGTTGGATGCACCTGTGACCTTGATCTCATGTTCCGGTGCCTTGGATGCAAACCGGATACCAAGCTTTGTCTGGTCCGTAGCCGCTGTTCCATTGGTGGTGTAGTGCATTTGGAAGCGCAACACGGTTCCCTTAGGCAGCTTTTTCGCGAGGCCTTCTGGCCACGCCGCGGTCGATGTTCCAGGAACATACGCTGCAAAGAAGCTGGCACGCTCGTTGAGGTCTTCGACGCTGAACTGCCCAGGCTTACGGATGAAAATCAGGACGTGGTGAACAACCTGCTTTGCGCTCGGGACAACTTCTACCGATTGGACCCACTTGTCTTCTGTGATGTTGACTTCGGCATCCATGACCCGGTAGGGGAGAACTCCCGTCGCTGGCACAAAGAGTGGCTGCGGCATCGTGACAATCATGTCAGGCTTGCCGAGGGACCATCCATCCTTGATGGCAGGAAGGGGCTTTGGTGCTTTAGCGATGTTGCCGAGGGCGCGCGGGCCACTCAACCAGGTCAGAAGAGTATCCTTGTCGGCTGGCTGGAGGGAGCAGTCGTTGACCCACGGGGACTTGGTCGTTCCAACGGCCGGAGCAGCCTGCCACGGAGGCATCGTTCCCTGCTCAACCGTCTGCTTAATCATCGCAGCATGAGACTTGACATCCGCGATGGTGTCCAGCTTGAATGGGGCAATCCCGCCTTCACGGTGGCAGCTGACACAGTTCTTTTGAATAATCGGCGCAACCGTGTCGTAGTAGGTAATCGCCGTCTTCGGAGGGGCACTCACTGGCTCTAGCGCACAGCCACTTGGGTCGACATTAGCCGTTGCAGGCTTCTTGCCGGCAACAACAGCCCCGAGAGTGCTCAATAGCCACTGGTTACGCGGCTTCGGGAGCGAGCTCGTGACTGTGTATTGGTCATCCGCAGCCCCGCGGTACACGAGCTCCTGATTTCCATTAAAGACGAAGACTTCAGCTGTTGTCCGCGGTGCAAGCACACGGGAGATGGACTTGTCGGTGTCGATGATGTAGCGGCCGTTCAGCCCGGTGGATGATGCCACACGGGATGCATCGGATGCCGAATCTGTTTCAATCGGGTTGACGTAGACGAAGTTGATGCCCTTGGCGCGGAACTGATCCTCGAGCTGCGCGATGTTCGCGAGCTGGCGCTTCGTTACAGGGCAGGATGTGCTGGTGAAGGCAACAACCAATCCTTTCGGACCCGCGAGTTTAGAAAGAGTGGTCTGGCGGTCACTGATATCTCTGACACTTGGGATACGCGCAAGCAAGCTAGTGGTGCGTTTCGCGGCAGCCTCAGGTCGGGCGCCTGCACTAAATGCAACGCCTGCAACCATCAGTCCAGTTAATCCAATCGTCCACGCATACTTCATCGAGATCACCAGCTTTCCGACATCATCATCTAGACCTTACTAACATAAAAGACGTTCTAACGCTACGGTAAGTTTCCAGTTAATCGTTCCCGCTCATTAACCATCTTAGGCATCCAATGCAGGAAATGAGAGTAATGTCAATTTATTCACGCATTCAACCGGGCCGCGCTAAGGACGCATCAAGACCTCATCCAAGTTCATAATCGCATTAGCGACGACCGTTAGCGCCGCTTGCATCCCGGGATCCTCACTCTTGCTCTTGTCAGCATTTGCTGCCACGAGCAGAGCATCGGCATTGCTCGACCCTGCGCCGCGATAGCGGTGGAGGGCATTTGTCAGCAAGCGCTGGAGCGGCTGGATATCGGCATCCGATGCCCGCCGGCCAGTTGCGCGCTCAAACATCCACTGGACACGGCCACGTGCATCCGCTGGAACCTTGGTTGCACCTGCTGCAAGCGCCCCGGCAGCCTCGATGTAAACCGGGTCGTTCATCGTAACCAATGCCTGCAGAGGCGTGTTGGTTCGTATGCGACGCATCGTACAGACATCCCCCTGGCTAGTATCAAATGTCAGCATCGATGGATACGGATTTGAACGCCGCCAATACGTGTAAAGTCCCCGGCGGTAGCGGTCCTCGCCCGTAGATGTCACCCATTGCATCCCTGAGTAAGGCGTTTTCCAGATGCCCGGTGGCTGTGGCGGCATCACCGGTGGGCCACCCATTTTCTTCGCCAGCAATCCAGAGACCGCAAGAGCCTGATCCCGGATGACCTCCGCTGAAAGCCGAACCCGCGGCATCCCGGAAAGCCATCTGTTTTCAGGGTCCACGCGACGTGCTGTTTGTGAGCGAAGCGCGCTCTGTTTATACGTTCGGCTTGTCACCAACAACTTCAAAAGGGCTTTTTGGGAGTACTTGAGGTCATCCCGATAGCTTATGGCGAGGTAATCCAAGAGCTCTGGATGGCTAGGCTGGCCGCCCTGCGTCCCAAAGTCTTCTTCTGTCTCGACCAGTCCTCGGCCGAAGATACGCGCCCAAATGCGGTTGACGGCAACGCGTGCAGTGAGCGGGTTTTCCGGGGAAAACAGCCACTTTGCGGCATCCAGACGGGATGGATTTACGATGGCAGACTGGCCAAACATCCCTGGTAAGGCTGCGGTCACCACCGCGCCCTGATCTAAAAAGCTGCCGCGGTTATGTAGCTTGGTAACCCGGGCCGACTTTGTATTGAGCTCACGCATGATTGGCGTGTTCGGGAAGTTGTCACGCAGCGCCTTCTCATCCGCCTTGATCTGGTTCAAACGTGTGAGAAATGGTGCGCCATTTGGGTACGTGGACAGAAATGCAGTGTCGATAAACTCTTGCATTTCGGATGTGCGTTCGGCATCCGGGACGAGGAGGAGCTCAGCGATGCCTGGTTGCTGGACGGCCTTCGCTGTCTGCCGCGTTGCTGCCGTTGAAAGCGCAAAGCATCCCGCCGAGAGCTCTGGGTGATTAAATTCCAGCTTTACGATCAGCTGGCTGCCGGCTCCAATGGAGCGTTCGAGATCAAACACGATTGCATGCTGGCGATTGTTCTCAGGCGAAAATGCCCACCCTGAGCTGGGCTTGCCATCGAATGCATCTTCCGCCGGCCAGCCACCCTGCTCGATGTCGGCTTTAGCAGCCACGATGCGCACCGGAAGAAGTGCTCCACTTATAGTCTTCTCCTGCAGCACCACTTCATTCGTCACGACATTCTGATCGTGTCCAGCGCGTCCAGGCCCCATGTTTGGGAGGGACTTGTCTTTGAGGATATCCAGTCGGATCGCGGATGTCTCCTGCTCAAGCGGCAGCGTTACTGTGAAGGCTTCGGTACGCGCATGTGGGCCGCTTATAACAATTGACCGGTCCGGTCGCTGCGTTGTTTTAGCCCCGTTGGTCGTCGTCACACCTGACGGCACGATGCGTCGCCAAACGCCCTGTGTACTCTGAGCATCACTCCAATTTCGGAATGCGGCCTCGTGCACGGTACCTTTGGAGTGTAGCTCGGTGCTGAGCGCCTTGCGGGATGCTTCCAGCTTGGCCAGCTCCGATTTCTGACCAGCCGTCGGGCCACTGATGGTCGGGCCATCATCGTAGCGGTCCGCATCCTCGGTCTGGTTCCAAATCGCGTAGAAGCGATAGTAATCCGTCTGCGTAATCGGATCGTATTTGTGCGTGTGGCATTTCGCGCAGCCAAATGTAAGGCCCATCCACACCTGACCCGTTGTATCAACACGGTCCTTTACGGCAATCGTTCGAAACTCTTCGTCATCGGTGCCGCCTTCATCATTTGTTGGCGTGTTGCGGTGAAAAGCCGTTGCGATTTTGTCGTCCTCGGATGCATCCGGCAGCAAATCACCCGCCAGCTGCAGCATCGAGAAGCGGTCATACGGAATATCGGAGTTGTAGGCATCTGTCACCCAGTCACGCCACCGCCAAATACTCCGGCCAAGGTCTTTCTCGTAGCCTTTGGAGTCCGCGTAGCGGGCGAGGTCCATCCACACGCGGGCCCAATGCTCACCGTAAGCCGGGCTTGCGAGGAGGCGATCCACTTGGCGTGCGTAGGCATCCGGGCGGGTATCGGCGACAAATGCTTTCATCTCATCCGGCGTTGGCGGGATGCCAGTAAGGTCCAGAGCCGCGCGGCGCAAGAGGGTACGCTTGTCGGTGTCCGGGCTTGGCTGAAGGCCGAAACGTGACATCCCGGCATAGACAAACGTATCAACTGGATGGGAACTCCACACTTTTCCTGGTTGTGATGTCGGCAATGCTGGGCGCTTCGGCGCGATGAAGGCCCAGTGCTGCTCGTATTTGGCACCGGATTTTATCCATTCCGTGATGGTTTGAATTTCTTTAGATGTGAGTGGATGC
>CAIYBQ010000263.1 GCA_903924445.1 uncultured Armatimonadota bacterium
AGCGCGCCGACTTGCTGCGCGTCACCGATGAGCGGATGCCTCACGGCCGAGCTGCTCTCCTGACCAAGTGGCTGGCGGATGGCTGGAAAACGAACCGTCCGGCGGATGTCGAAGCGAAGGCGTTGATTGCAACCGATGGCGACACGCGTAGCTCTGCGCCGGCGAACTATTTGGTTGCGGTCACCACCCCCGATGACCGAACGGAAATGACCGCACAGACATTCATGGGCACGCGTATCAACTGCGCAAAGTGCCACAACCACCCGTATGAAAAGTGGACGATGAATGACTACTACTCGATTGCGGCGGCATTTGCGCGTACGGAAACGGATGGTTTTTCGGTAACGAGCACCTCTGCGGGTGAGACCAAGCATCCAACCAAAGGGCGAATTATGCCTCCCTACGGCGCCGCGAAGGGCAGCGAGCCGGCGAACCGCCGGCAGACATTTGCGAGCTGGCTGGCATCCCCGGCAAACCCACTCTTTGCGCGCACCGAAGTCAACCGTATCTGGGCTGAGCTGTTCGGACGCGGGATTGTAGACCCCGTGGATGACTTCCGGGCATCCAATCCCCCCAGCAATGCAGCCCTCCTCGACATGCTGACAAAGCGCCTCGAGACAAATGGCTACGACCGCAAAGACATCATCCGGCTGATCTGTAATTCGCAGACCTACCAGCGTAGTAACATCACGGATGCATTCAATAAGAACGACGATGCCCTCTTCTCACACGCAAAGCCACGCCTCCTGTCGGCCGAGCAGCTCCTCGATGCCATCGGGGTGGTAACGGGCGATATCAAGACGGACACCGACTTGGGTCCCGTGTTGCGCACGCTGACATCGGATATCAATGCCACACGGGCGAAACTTGCCGGTGGGTACGCAGCTTGGCTGGATGGACAAAAGGCTCGCTATGCTTCCGCAGCCGTTGTTGCAGAGCCGTGGGAGCTCTATGCACAACCGGCAGGCAGCATCGGGGATGCTGTTCCGTTCAAAGACATCACCAAAACACCACAGATGAGCTGGTTCCAACGGGATGACATTAAGGACAACCAGGATGTCCGCTTTGGCCATATCAAGGGCGGGGTTTACTGGGTCCGCCGGGTAATTAGTAGCCGCGTGACGCAGACGATGGATGTCAATATCTTCCCAGCTGACCGCACGGCCGTTTGGGTGAATGGCGAAGTCGTTCCTCGGGGCGAGCGGGAAAAGCGCAGCCTTCCTCTCAAGGAGGGCATCAACACGGTTTATATCCGCTGTGACATGTCGGACCAGTTCCAGCCATTTTGGATGCGGTTTCGGGACACCTGTGATGTCGACATGTCGATTCGGGCATCGATTCGTCAAAACAAGAACTCGGATGATGCCCTGCTGGTAGCCTTCGATAAATCAGATGGCAACCTACGCGGACTGTTACAGGATCAGAATTCGTTCCTGAAGTACGACCGCTACGCTACGCAGCGCTCTGAGCCACGACCGACACAGTTCCTCGCAGCATTTGGCCAGCCAAAGCGGGAGACAGCCTGCGCCTGTGAGCGGCAGACAAACCCAACGCTTTTGCAGGCTCTCGAGCTCCTAAATGGCAGTGAGACCTACCAGCGCCTTGGCAATATTTCGGCGACGTATTCCGCACTGGATGATGCGGCATTTGTTGAGCGAATCTACCTGACGGCGATGAGCCGGATGCCGGTAGCGAAGGAACGGGATACGGCACTTGGCTTCCTGACAAAAGCCGGTGACAAAAACAAGGGCCGCCTCGATTTCGTCTGGGCACTGCTCTCGACAAAAGAATTTCTGTTCCAGCACTAAGAGGGATATCAGATGATATTTGACATCAAGCACGCCTTCCGAATCGTCGCGGCGCTCACCCTGACCATTGGTTCTCTGGCCCAAGCCCCGGCACGTGCGGAACAAAACTTCGTTCAGGACATCGCGCCGATTGTCGTCAAGAATTGCATCGCCTGCCATGGTGAACGAACGGCTCTGGGCGGCTACCGGATGCACACGCTCGAAGCGATGATGCGTCCGGGGGCGAGTGGACGCTCATCGGTTGCAGCACGGGATGCGGAACACTCTCTGGTTTACAGCCGGATGGTAAGCACTGACATCGACAAGCGGATGCCACAGGGTGGTGAAAAACTGCCTCCAGTCATGATTAACGCGATCCGAATGTGGATAAACGAAGGTGCGAAGGCGCCGGGTGTGGATCCAAAGGTTCCATTGGTCAAGCTGATGGGTCCTCGCAGTCACCCCGCTGCGCCTGTAACGTATTCGGCTCCTCCGCCGCTCGCGGCAGTGGCGTTCAGCCCGGATGGAAACACGATTGCCACCGGTGGCTACCGCGAGGTCTTGATTTGGAACCGTGCTACCGGTGCATTGGTAAAGCGCGCTGGAGGTTTGCCAGAACGCATCCGTGCGATTCAGTGGCTGAATGCAGATCAACTGGTTATCGCAGGAGGCATCCCCGGCGAGTACGGCGAAGCCGCTGTGGTCAGTGTCAAAGCCGGTCGCCGCACAGGGGTGCTGACGACATTCCCGGATGTGGCATCCAGTGTTGCGGTTAGCCCGGATGGCCTTCGCGTCGCGGCGGGCTGCGCGGATGGCAGTGTTGTTTGCACTGAGCTGGCGACAGCCAAGCCGCTTTGGACGAGTAAAGTCCACGCGGATCAGATCACTGGCTTGGCATTTTCGGCCAATGGTCAGTTCGTGGCGAGTACCGGCCGGGATAAGGTTGTGAAGGTCTACGATGCAACAGATGGCACCCTCTACACCACTTATAACGGGCACAACCGGAACAATGGTCGGTATCGGGGTCAGGCGCCGGTGTTTGCGATTGCCCCGGATGGAACAGCTGGGTTTGTCACCGTCGGCGGCGGCCAGTGGATCCAGACGTGGAATCCAGAGAAGGCAAAAGCCGAGACCGGAGATGCCGGCGACATGGAAACGCGCTTCTTCACGCAAGGGCACACTCGGTATGCGGAGCATGGTCTGAGCGGGGATGTGTTTGCGATGGCCATCGTTGGAACGACTGCTTATGTGGCCGGTGAGAGTGGCAGTATTCAAAAGGTGAACCTGGCATCGGATGAGAAGTCGAAGGAAGTCGGCAAGCAGGTGGATTGGATTTACGGACTTGCGGCGAGCCCGGATGGCAAATGGCTTGCGGCGGTTGGCTTCAAGGGTGTTTTGCAGGTGATTCCAACGGATGGCACGACTACGGGAACCGCTTGGGTGGCTGCGCCGGTAGCATCATCGGCTCCGAAGCCAAGGACGAAACAAAAGTGAGTAACGAACCAGAATTTGATACCCCTCTTGGTCATAAAAAGTTTGCCGCAGCGGCGTTTAACCATGCGTGGGACTTGATTGAATTGAAGACGCGCACCGATGATGATGTTCGCCAAATGCTGGATGCGGCACATGCAAGCAGCTGGCACTGGCGGCATCGGGATGATGCAACGGCACAAAACCGCTCAATCGCTGACTGGCAGCTGAGCCGTGTCCACGCGCTTGCGGGTAACGGCGCGATGGCGCTTGACTATGGAAACCTCAGTCTTGTCACGGCGGATGAAACGGGACTTGCGTTCTACATTGGCTATGCGTACGAAGCGATTGCCCGTGCAAACTGGGTGCTTGGCAATTTGGATGATGCCCGTACAGCGCTGGCAGCGGCAGAAGAACAGATAGCGTTGGTTGTATCTGTGGATGAAGTTGCATTACTACGCCCTGACCTCGACAATATCGCTACCAAGATCGGTGCCTGAAACCACTCTGTCGCGTCAGTTTTGTTAACGTTTTGCCATACACCCAAACAGTAGAATTGCTTCCCAATGACCCTTCGTTCCATCTGCTCCTCACAAATCCACCGCGCATCGACCACCGATGCGAATATCGACTACATCGGAAGCATCCTCCTACCGCCCGACCTCATGGACATGGTCGACAATGCATTTTCGTTATGACTGCGCATATCAAAAACACAGAATTAATCTCTAAATGACCTTCCGAACAATCTGCTCATCAAAAATCCACCGCGCAACGATCACCGATGCGAACATCGACTACATCGGAAGCATCCTCTTACCGCCAGACCTTATGGACATGGTCGACATCGTTGAGGGCCAACAAGTCGCCGTCTGGGATATTACGAATGGAGCCAGGCTCGAGACCTACGCCATCCGCGGTGCGGCTGGCAGCCGGGATGTGATTATCAATGGCGCCGGTGCGCATTTGATCCACAAGGGTGACAAGGTCATCGTGGCGGCGTTTGTACTGACAGATGAAGCCATCCAGCCAAAGTACATTTTGGTAAACGATGACAATGCCTTTGATGCATGGCTTGTCGGCGGTGGGCCTCTTGGCTTGGAAACACCGGAAAGCCCAAAAGCATGAAGACCTTATTGAAGCTGGCTGCCGCGGGGATGCGCGGTGAGCGTCTTGTGATGCTGACGGCGTATGACGCGATGTTTGCCGGGTACGCATCGAAGGCCGGCGTCGATATTTTGCTCGTTGGTGACTCGCTTGGGATGGTTATTCAGGGGCACACAGACACCTTGCCTGTCACCGTTGCAGATGTCGCGTACCACACAGCGTGTGTTGCCCGCGGGAATGTCGACTCGGTCATTTTAGGGGACATGCCCTTTGGCAGTTATCAGGCATCGGTCGAGGATGCGATGCGAGCGGCGGCCACACTGATGCAAGCCGGGGCGCATGCGGTGAAGCTCGAAGGGGGTGCCCCGATGGCATCCACGATTGAGTTTTTGGTCAAACGCGGCGTTCCCGTTGTCGGGCATATCGGGATGACACCGCAGTCAGTACATGCATTTGGCGGTTTTCGGGTTCAAGGCCGCTCGGATGCGGCGATCGAACAGCTGAAACTCGACCTGGCTGCGGTAACGGATGCGGGTGCCGCGATGGTCGTGCTTGAGTGCGTTCCGGCGGTCGTTGGAGCGATGCTGGCAAGTGAGAGCAAGATTCCGGTGATCGGGATCGGAGCCGGTCCACGGGTACAGGGACAAGTGATGGTCCTCCATGACATCCTCGGTTGGACAGCTAAGCCCCCCAAGTTTGCCCGGAACTTTGCGGCGGGAACCAACACTGTCCAAGATGCTATCAAGGCCTACGTGGATGCTGTCAAGAATGCTACTTTTCCAGCGGAAAGCGAATGCTACGCATGAAGGTCTTCTACACAATCGCAACATTTCGAGAGTGGCGTGAAGGGCTGCGCGGCTCAGTCGGCTTTGCACCGACGATGGGTAATCTGCACGATGGACACATGGCATGCTTGGAATATGCTCGCCTGTCAGCAAACCATTCCGTCGTTAGCATTTTTGTGAACCCAACACAGTTTGCCCCGACGGATGACTTTACCAAGTATCCCCGCACTTTGGATGATGACCTTAGGCTGCTAAAAAAGGAAGGTTGTTCTGCGGTTTTCGTACCGAGTGTCGAAGAAATGTACCCAGCAGGCGCATCCACAAAGGTCATCGCCGGCAGCATGGCAAACGGCCTCGAGGGTGACTTTCGGCCCGGGCACTTTGATGGTGTTGCAACCGTGTGTCTAAAGCTCTTTCAGATTGTTGAGCCATCGATGGTGGCATTTGGCAGCAAAGATCTGCAGCAAATGCGGGTTATTGAGCAGATGATTGACGACTTCAATATGCCGATTCATCTGGATGCCATCCCAACGTGCCGCGAGGCATCTGGGCTTGCGCTCAGCAGCCGCAACCGCTACCTGACACCAGATGCGAAAGTCCAGGCAAGCCAGCTATACCGCGGGCTTCAGGATACGTTGCAGCTGGTATTGGACGGCACTCCACCCGATGAAGCAGAAGTTACAACGACCAAATTGCTCGAGGAGCACGGTTGGACGGTCGACTATCTCGCCGTCCGAGATGGTGCAACTTTAGGGCAAGTGACACCCGCAAGTATCGCCATTGCAGTCCTTGGCGCAGCTAAACTGAATGGTGTCCGCTTGATAGACAACATCACCCGGATACGAGGTTAGACGGACAGTTTCTGCCGCTCGAGTAAGGCACTCGCCAAGAGGTGCATCAGCTGCTGCGCAGCGATGGTCTTTGTCGAAGGTTCGAAACGGCTTACGACAGACTGCGCGTTGCAGAGCACGAGCTGCGTCGTCTCTGACCCAAATGCGCCATGCTCGGTTGCGATATTGTTTCCGACAACAAAGTCGCAGCCCTTAGATGCGCACTTTCGAATCGCTTCCGGGCCCGGGTCGCCAGCCTCTGCGGCAAAACCAACAATGAGCTGGTCCTCGCGGCGATCTGCTACAAGGGAGTGGAGTACATCCGGGTTTTCGATGAGCTCAAGCACCGGAGGGCCATCCGACTTCTTATGCTTTCCCGTCAGCGGCTGCGAAACACGGTAGTCCGCGGGCGCAGCGGCCATGATGACCAAATCTGCAGTCTTGGCGATGGGCCCCGTTGCATCCAGAAGGTCATTCGTCGTCGTAACATCAACGCGATTGATACCGGCAGGCATCGGGACAACACCCGGCCCGCAGATGACATCGACAGAGGCTCCAAGGTCAAGAGCCGCCTGCGCGAGCGCAGCACCCATTTTGCCAGAGCTCGCATTGCTGATGAAACGAACGGCATCGATAGGCTCACGCGTTCCACCCGCCGTAATCAGCACGCGCTTGCCTTTTAGGGGCTGCTCTTGTTGCGCTGTAAACAACGCATTCAGGAAAGAAAGGATGTCCTCTGTTTCCGCGATTTTGCCATCCCCGACCGCGCGGCAGGCCAGCTGTCCGTGCCGGGTTGGGATGAACTTAATGCCACGCTCCATCAGGATGGCTACATTTGCCTGCGTTGCAGGGTGCTCCCACATTTGCGTGTTCATCGCCGGACTGACCACCACCGGTACCGTTGCCGCAAGGCAGGTCGCGGACACAATATCGCTACACAAGCCATGTGCAAGATTCGCCAGGGTGTTCGCGGATGC
>CAIYBQ010000264.1 GCA_903924445.1 uncultured Armatimonadota bacterium
CCACACAGCGCGGCAGGGAATCCGCGCGGTGCGACTTCCCCAAGGGATTGCGTATCACCGCGAACGTGGATCTTCACATCCTCTGGTTTCGCATCTTCAACCGCCATCACAAAGACTGGCACAGGCTTCTTTGCAACCGCAGCAGCGAGGTCCTTGTCAGCCTTTTCAGCAATGTTCTGGAGCGCTGCGACATCGGATGTGCCCACAGGCAGCACCAAATAACGGAAGAAGTGTGGAATCGGTCCACCGCGTGTAATACGGAGGACATTTTCACCAGCATTCAGCTTGACGGTACCCAGAACATCCCATGCCTTACGGTCATCCCTGAACCCACCGGTATCACGCCCAGCGACGCCTGAGAGCTGCTTTGCTCCGTTGATAAAGATATCAACGCCTCGGTTTTCATTGCTTGCGTACTCGGATGCGAGCTTGTAGTCACCTGCGGTCGGGACAGTGAGCTTATATTCGATGTTAGCCGGGGTACCTTCTGAGTTAATGGACCCGGGGCCGTACGCATCCTTGGCGACGTTTCCCTTGCTAAACGATGTCGCAGCGATGGCAGCGCCTCCGCTTGCCGTGAGTGCCTGCGTAACCGCTGCCCTTGCTTTGTCTGCAGTAGCGCGCAGAGGGGCAACAATATCGGATTCGTACTTAGCTGCTGAGACCTTGGCATCCCCAGTCTCTACAGCACGTTCATTCCACGCGCTGACAAACCCGAGGTTTTCCATTGTCTTTGTCGACTTGAAGATACCAGCAAGTGCGTAGTATTCCTTTGTCGAAATAGGATCGAACTTGTGGTCATGGCAGCGTGCACACGCGATGGTTACTCCCATGACAGATTTGGAGACAACTTCGATTTGCTCATCGACGATGTCCATAACCAGTTTTGGCTTGTCCTGCTCTGCAAGGACTTTGGGTCCGAGCGAGAGATAACCCGTTGCGGTAAGCATGTCAGCCCGCTCAGCTTCAGTACCTGGTGTTAGCAGGTCACCCGCAATCTGATACTGAACGAAGCGATCATAGGGAAGATCTTGATTCAACGCCTTTACGACCCAGTCACGGTAGCGGAACGCATTCCCGTGTGCAAGGTTCTCATCGAGGCCATTCGAATCTGCATAGCGGGCGACATCCAGCCAGTGCCTGCCCCAGCGTTCACCAAATGCAGGGCTGGCAAGCAGAGCATCGACTACTTTACTGAAGGCATCTGGAGCTTTGTCCGCCACAAATGCTTCAACGTCCTTCGGTGCCGGAGGAAGACCGGTTATATCAAAGTAGGCCCGCCGAATCAATGTACGCTTATCGGTACGCGGGGCGGGCTTCAGACCGCTTGCGATGACCGGTGCACGGAGAAAGGCATCGATGTTTGTTGAAACTCCAGCGACCTTTGGAGCTGCGAAGCGCTTCGCGGGGATAAATGCCCAGTGGGTTGATGTCGAATTGATAGCAGCAAGCGAATCAGGCCAGTGGGCACCGGATGCTACCCAACCGGTGAGGGCTGCTATTTCTGCCGCAGGAAGCTTGCCGGATGGCGGCATTTTATGCTTACCTTCGTACCGGATCGCCTGTACCAGCGGGCTTGCTACTGCATCGCCAGGGAAAACAGCCTTGATGGCACCAGCGGCGGTGTCGAGGCGCAGCCCTCCAAGGGTTGTTGTTGAGTTATGGCAAGGCACGCAGTGCTTATGTAGGAGGGGG
>CAIYBQ010000265.1 GCA_903924445.1 uncultured Armatimonadota bacterium
TAATGTGTAGAAACCGTAGCGTGGAAAACGCTGCGGTTTTTCTTTTTGTTGATGTTGGATGAGAAACAGCTTTCTTGCTCCACGCATGGAGATGATTGCTTGCTTGTTGATAAAGCCGGCGTGCCGGTTGAGAGCATTGGTGACAGCTCCGGGCGACTGGAACAGCTGTTCTAAATCGTTAATCAGAGATGCTAGTGTTGAATCAATCCGCAGTGGAGGTTCCGCTGCAGTTTCTGCCTTGTATGCGACGCGAAAACTCCACACGTATTCTGGTCTTTGTCATCACAACCTTTAAATGAAACAAACCGCAGTGCTTTTGGCACTGCGGTCGTTGTTTTGATAGCTCCCTGACCAGTGACTAGCTGGTGGTTGCTGTAAGCAATCCACGGCGGGTTGCTTCACGGAATGCCTGTAACCGATTGGTTACGGACAGCTTCGTGTAGATGTTAGCGAGGTGAAAATCCACCGTGCGCTTGCTGACAAACAGCTCATCTGCAACTTCCTTGCTTGACTTGCCTTCGATAACCCTCTGTAAGACCTCAACCTCGCGCTTGGTCAACTTGACCTGCTGACAATCGGCGTGCTCCAGATGATCCATATAAATCGTACTCATGTGCTTCGAACCTCCCGGATACTGACATTGCAAAGTCAATGCCAAACCCATTCCCGCTTATAAATAATCTATTGGGAGCCTCGTCGCTCCACGAGGCACACATGTATCTTCGTACAATTACCGGGAAGACTTTACCCCTCATTTTTACTAGGTTTACCTGAGCATCCATTGGGGCAGAAAACATAGAGTTCCGACATGCGGGTTATACTGAAACCCGTGACAACACAGGCTTGTAAGTGAGCTTCTGAAGTTGTTTGCCACCAACCTAAATATTGGATTTTTGGGAGAGACGCACATGGCTGCTGGGCACGCACAGATCAAGTTCGGAACCGATGGATGGCGTGGAATCATCGCTGATGACTTCACCGTCGCGAATGTCCAGCTCGCAACGCAGGCAGTCTGTAACTGGATAAAGCGAAATGGTAATGCATCTGCCGGAATGGTCATCGGCTACGATTGCCGGGCACAATCGGATGTGTTTGCTAAGGCTGTTGCACAAGTTGCCATCGGAAATGGCATCGGTGTTCAGCTTTCCAACCGGCCATGCTCATCGCCGACCGTCTCGTTTGCCGTTGAGCGTAGCAAGGCCGCCGTCGGCATCATGATCACCGCAAGCCATAATCCTCCATCGTTTAACGGTCTGAAAATCAAAGCGATCTACGGTGGCAGCGCAACCCCAGACATCATCAAACAGATTGAAGCAGAGTTGGCTCTGATCACTTCAGATGACATTAATGTTGACAAACAGTCCATCGACACAGTTGATCTCATTGCTGATTACCTCGTGCAATGCGCCAGCCTTGTCGATTTGGAGCTAATTCGGGCATCCGGGTTTCGGCCAGTTATCGATCCAATGCATGGCTCTGGTTCAGGGATGCTTACTAAAATTCTCGTGGATGCCGGTATCGATAGCATCGAAATACGCTCCGAACGTAACCCATACTTTGGCGGCGTGAATCCCGAGCCGATCGCGAGCAATATGCAGGCACTGTTCGATGCGGTTACGGAGTCTGGCCGGGATGTTGGAATCTGTCTTGATGGCGATGCAGACCGCTTTGGCGCCTGTGATTCACATGGCCGCTTTGTAGACTGCCACCGCCTCTTTGCGGTCCTCCTCAAGCACCTCACGAACTACCGTGGGCTGACCGGTGATGTCGTCCGTACGGTTTCCACAACCCGAGCGCTCGACAAGCTCTGCGCCAACCGGGGTATCCGCCTGATTGAAACTCCAATCGGCTTCAAGTACATTTGTGATTTGATGCTCCAAGGGGATGTGATGATTGGTGGCGAGGAATCGGGTGGCATTGGTGTAAAGGGCCACCTCCCTGAGCGGGATGGCGTTGTGATGGGCCTGTTGATTCTTGAGGCAATGGCCGCGGCCGGCAAGCGATTAGAAGACCTCATCGACGATGTCTTTGCGGAAGTCGGACCGCATGAATATACGCGTAATGACATGTATCCACTGGCAGCTGCGATGCCGGCTATCAATACAGCGCTGCTTTCGTTTGCGGAAACGTCATTTGCAGGGCTCGCCATTCAGGAAATCGTCCGCAAAGATGGCACACGCCTCGACTTTGCAGATGGCTCATGGCTGCTTCTGAGACCATCCGGGACCGAACCCGTCGTCCGCGTTTATGCCGAGGCACCCACGATGGACCAGGCTAATCACTTGGTGGCGCAGGGTGTCGCGTACGTCAACGCGGTTGGAGCGACCGTTTAGTTATTCAGAGCGCCAGCTGTACTGCGGTTCCCATCCGATGACATTTCGTGCGGCAGAGCAGTCAATCAGGCCGCGGTAGACATTGGCATTGGTAAGCCACTCTGTGAGGCGGTCGGTCATCACCGCCTCTGGATAATCCCGTTCTAACAGCTCAGCCGTTGGCAGCTTCGATGTCGTATCTGCCGCCGCGAGCAACATTGCGTGACATCCCGAAAACGGTACAGTCGCCGCAAGGATGGCCGCGGAAACCACATCGCGAAGGTCTACATAAGACCATAGGTCACTTATAGACCAGATGTTTGGTGTTGTGTCTTCATTGGATTTCCATGAGGCATACGCTTTTGCAGCTGCAACATATACGGGGCGTAGCAAGGCGATGTCCATGCTGTGCATTCTGGAATAGTGCTGCGCCGTTGTTTCCACCAGATGCTTTGCCAGCTGATACGCATTATGTGTGTGCACGGGATAGGCATCATCACCGGGGAGATACGCGAGTGGACGTCGTCCACTAAACGAGCCGAATGCATTGACGGAAGAGAACACAACGGCACGGGAGATTCCATGGCTCACGCATCCATGAAGGATGTTCCAAGTGCCTTGTGCATTGGATGCAAGGACATCGGTTTCCCGTCCATCGATAGGATATGGAATCGCTCCGCAGTGGATTACATGTGTACAGCCAGTTAGCGCTGCCTGAACACTCTGGAAATGGGTCAAGTCCATTTGGATGTCGACATCCCCGTGAATGTCTGTTGTTACGACTGCTGTGCCTGATTCCCGAATGCGAGTCGCCACATGGCTGCCGATTTGCCCTGCACCCCCTGTGACCAGAACTCTTGAACTTGGTGAAAATGGACTACTAGGCATCCGCCTGGCGCCTCGCTTCAGCAACTGTAATGCCTGCGGCAACCGTGACATTCAGCGAGTCCGCTTCGCTTGAAAGTGACATCGGGATACGTACCAACATCGATGCCACATCCCGGACTGCCTGTGAGATACCGCTTTGCTCGTTACCCATCACGATCGCAAGTGGGCGCTGTCTGAGGTCTGCGACATGGAGGGATAGGTCAGTGCTTCCAGTCGTCGCGCAGATTGCCATTCCACGTTCACGGAGCTTACCGAGCGTGTCGGCAAGGTTAGCCGTAATCGCGACCGGCGTGCGGAGAATCGAGCCCGTTGTTGACCGAACACTTTGCCGGGACCAGGGGTCTACCGATGCGCTATCAAGGAGCAGAGCTTCGCAGCCAAGTGCATCCGCGATGCGAATCATTACGCCGACATTCCGTGGATCCTGAATCGCCTCACCGCAGAGAATGATTCCGCTCGAGTCAGCAAGGCCTTTGACGCTTGTTCGGAGCTGATCCACAATCGCGACGGCCTGACAGGGTGTCGCGTATGAATTTCCGGTAAGGTCGGTGATCATCGCGGGTGGCACGATGTATGTCACAAGTGTCTTCCCCTCGATGGCATCCGCGAGCTGCTCGTGACCCTGTTGCGTGACAAAGAGTGTGTGGACTTCGGATTTGGACTGTCTCAATGCCTGTTCCACCAAATCGACGCCTTCGACAAAGTAGCGTCGTTGCTCTGTGCGACCGGACTGCTTGAGGAGCGTCAGGGCCTGCTCGAAGACGGGACTTTTCTTACTGGAGAGTGAATGTGACATATCGCTTCAATCTATCGCATCCGTGATGCGAAACAGATTTCCCCGATGCGGGTTCATTAAATCTTGGCTGTGATATTCTTCGGGTGTGACATGGGCTGCGCTTGCTGTATTCGCATCACAGGCAGCCGTTCCGCAAACGGGGCTACCGAGACAAGCTCCCGATGCTCGCTCCCCACGGAAATTAGCTGGACCGCTACAAGTGCCCAACCAGCGTGGCTTGCTACCGTCACGGCAGAAGCTTGACCAAACGGATGTGCTTGGCAGTGTCCAGGATGCCATTAAGCGTGACCCATGGGTTTATCCAATTGCGGACCAGCTGCGTTTCGAAGCCAATGGAACCATCGTCGCAAGTGGAAATGTCCTTATCAAGACCACTAATCAGACAATACGAGCCCAGCGATTTAGCTACGATCCTATGACGAAGATTGCATCGCTTAGTGTTGATGTCCATTATTTGGAAGATGGCATTCTTGTCGACGCCGATGCAATGGCAGTCAATGTTGAGACATATGACTTTGATGCACGTGGCGCCAAGGTTGTCATCGATGCATCCCGAACCGGTGGCACAAGCCTTCAGGCGATGCGTTTCTCGGCGGCTCGAGCCCGGCGTAATGGAAAAGTCATTGATGCTGAGGATGGAGAGTTCACAACATGTGATCTGGTTACGCCACATGGGGACATTGGATTTTCATCGGCGATGCTGATCGCTGACGAGCGGCTTGTTTTACGCAATGCGAAGATTCGCAGATATGAACGCAATGTTGCAACGATTCGCCATCTGTCCGTTCCGCTAAAGGAAAAGCGCCCCGGAGGCTGGCTCCCTGCATTTGGTCGCACCAATGAAGAAGGCTACTTCGTCAAAGCTGCCATCGGGTACGCGGTCGCAGCGCAGCTTCCGGGGCTGCTACGTGTCGACCTGATGGAACGTAAGGGAATTGGTCTCGGCTTCGATCAGGTCTATCGCTACTTGGGAGCCTCACCTGGCGCCGGACGCCTTGTCGTCTATGATCTTCAGGATAACAACCGAGGGGTTCACAACCGAAATGTGCGGTTTGAACACGAACAACGGGTCGGTGAGCTAGATTTTCGGCTTAATTCTGATCAGAGTAGCAACTCGTATCAGAGTGCCATCAGTGGATCCCAAACGCGGTCAAATGGCATCACTGTGCTGCGACAAAGCCCAGGCCGGCCGTTTAATCTTTCCTTTGTGGATGGATTGTCGGGCTCATCTTTTGCAAAGAGCGGAACACGCACACTAACGACGTCGCAAGGGTTCAAGATTGGGAATGATTTCTCAGGAAGTGTCAAGTACTCGAGCATCGCAAATCGAACATCGAGTGGGACTTTTGCAGCACCAACGCTTGCCAAATCGCAGCGGGAGCTGGCTGAGCTGACGGCGCGCGGTGTGATTGGTCCCTTTGATGCCCAGCTGCAAGCGAATCGTAACCTGTCGAACAAGACGAGTGGCCAAAGCGGAACATCCGCGTTTTTTGGTGGAACAGAACGACTTCCTGAGATTCGATTGCAGCTGAAGAAGCCACCCACACAGCTGGCAGGAATACTCCAGTCCGCAACGCTTGGGTATGGTCGCTTTCTAGAAAGTAGCTTGCGTGGAGGGATACCGCAGGCCGTTGGTACAAACCGGTTTCTTGCTGACATTAATGCAAAACAGATTGAACGACAAGTCGGCTCTGCAGCACTACGGTCCACCAGTCGTTTGCTCCAAACGGTTTACGATGGCGGTGTGGCTGCGCAATATGTGCTTGACCATTCGACGACGCTCGCAGCTGGCGGCGAGGAAGGTTCTGGATGGAATCTGACGTATCGCTACAACCGGCCCTATGGCGGCGTCCCTGTCGGGTTTCGTCTCGATCGAACCGGCTCAAGTAATGTGGCTGCAGCTAGTCGCACATTTGCAACAGATCGTTTACAGGCATCGTTTGGGACCGCATTTGACATCGAGCGTAGCCGCGAGCCGTTGTTCCCCGGGAGCCCTCGGAGACCCTGGACAAACCTCCAGGCGCAAGTTTCGGGTGTGATTTCGCAGCGATTGGCGGCAAGAACCCAAATTGCCTGGGACCCCAACACCAAGGCGCCGGTTTCGA
>CAIYBQ010000266.1 GCA_903924445.1 uncultured Armatimonadota bacterium
CATAACAGGCGCTGGCCCCTTTCACGCCGTCGCTCGTCGCAATCTCCTTGCTGTGAAACGCCGTGCAGCGCTTGGCGGGTATTGGCTCGTTCGGCTTCGGCCCGTGACAGCGATATCCACCAACTGGCTCGTACGCGTGGAACACCTGGAGCCGGCATTCAACCAGTGGAGGAGTCTCTCAACATGGAAGCAAGCGCTACGACGTCGTTAGCTCCACCGGATGACGATATGCCAGCGGCGAAGTCGGGGAAAGTTTATTCAGACAAGGTGGTCTCGTTTCACAGCCTGGACTTACCGGAATCAGCGCGCCGGAATATGTTGGCTTCGTGCTTCAATCAAGATGTCAGTTGGCCGATGTACGGTCCTTGCTACATTCGTGGCGACACAGACGCAGATGCAAACCAACTCATTTTGCGTATGACGAGGGTCGCTATAGCGTTTACCCTGCTGATAGACGTCGGTTGCACGGGTGCGGCGTCTACGGCCATGGAGAGGCTGTTGCAACGCCGTCAGTTAATCTTCACCGCGCTGCAGGGCATTGATGGAGCTGAGGGAAGATCGGCCAAAGCCGGTGCCTCTCCTACCCTGTTCAGCTCTCTTACAGTGGACAAGGATGGGCAGGCCTCTGCAGCTGGCACGAATCTGGCCAGCTTTCACATCAAGCTTTTGACTTCCAGCTTTCGCTCGGCGCCACTATGGCTCCAGAGCGTTGCGGTTCTCCGCCAAAGCAAACAGCTCTTGCTTACTGATAGCGTCATACGAGAGGGGGCTTGGCCCACATTTGGGGAAACGGGACGCCGCATCTTAATTCCGGCTCAGGGCCCCGATATCTCGCACATTGCGGTTTCGACATCAGCTCCTTTCTCGGACATTTCTGACAAGGTCCTGGCTGCGCTTGTGCATCGCAAAGCAGATCCGTCGGAGGTGGTACTGGCCAGGACACCTGCGGACAATTCCACCGAGACCTGCATCTTAATATGTCTCGATTCTGTACTGTTGTCCTACTTACTTTTGTCATGTGAGGAGCTTGGCACGACGGGGGTGCCATCCTTCCACACTGAGCTGCATGTCATACGCCAAAGGTTAGGGACACAGCCGTGGCTGCCGCCGTTTCTGAATGCTACTCGAACCTCGGCTGAGGCCGCACCCGGTGGCTCATTGAGAGGTGCCGCTCCGTATGAAAATCGGATTATTAAGCTCAACAAGCCGGAAGATAGCCAGTTCCTACTTCCTGCTCACCTTTTGGATATCCTTCCAGACAATGCGGTCTTCCTCAGGGATCCGAACCGAGTTGGGTGTGGCTCTGTTATGAGCATCAATCACTTCGTGTCAGGTTTAGACGACTTTGAGGTCATCGGAGAAGTGATCACGATGATTTTGAAGGCACTCCGAGGATTTTACCCGTCTGGGCATCCGGACTTGTCTATTGAACGCTGGTTGAGGTTGGTAGGAGTGCAGCATGTCTGGGTCGGCCAGTTGGCGGTGGCGCGCATTCTGATTTATGTGCGGCCGGGTATTCAACACATGCTCATTGTGGATGGTCTGCATGGTCAATGCCTTCCATGGGATAAGGAAGGTTTGCAACTCATCTATCTGAATTACCCG
>CAIYBQ010000267.1 GCA_903924445.1 uncultured Armatimonadota bacterium
GCGAAGGCATACAACGAGCGTCTGGGACGACCCTATGTGTTTGGTCTGACGGCCAATGCCAAAATCAACGATGTTCTGTTGAAGGAGTTTCCTCCGACCCTCACACGGTTGTACGCAGCTCAAAAAGCGTATATAGACATCCTTCCCAAGGCAAATTACCGCCCAGTAACATTTGTTGGACAAACCCTGTGGGATGCTCACGTGCGTGCAATGGAACGTGCTTCGCTTGGCGAACAAACACCCGAGGCAGCACTTGCAGAGCAGCAAGCTATCGTTCAAAAGGCACTAGATAAAGCCGAAAAACGAAACAAACTACCACTGTTCAACGCGACGATTCCTCTCGTGGTGATCGGTCTGATAACAGCTGCTGGGATTGCGTTTGGCATTGTTCGGATGCGAAAAGAGCTTGGCAATTCGCGAATGGCAAAGCGGGATGCGCTGGCTGGTTATTTAATGGCCAGTCCTTGGATCGTTGGTTTCATTCTCCTGACACTTGGGCCGATTGTTGCGAGCGCATTGCTCGCGTTCTGCGACTACGATGTGCTTCACGCACCCAGATCAGTAGGGTTTGGTAACTTCGAGGAGCTATTTGTTGATGATCGTGAGCTGCTAGTAACAGCACTGACCAACGTCCTCTACACATCGTTCATCGGAATTCCACTCGGTATGTCCACCGGTTTGTGCATAGCGCTGCTCCTCAATCAAAAAGTCAAAGGAATGGCTTTTTACCGGACAGCTTTCTACATTCCGAGCATTGTTCCTGCTATCGCATCGGCAGTCCTCTGGATGTGGGTGCTTGCGGGTGATCCGAACAAAGGCCTCATTAACGCACTCTGGAAGCAGACGTTCACCGTTTGGTTTGACATCGTGCCTCCTGGTTGGTTCGGTGTTCCCGAATGGTCAAAGCCTGGCCTTATCGTGCAGGGATTGTGGGGTGCTGGCGGTGGGATGATTCTCTGGCTTGCCGGATTGCAGGGTATCCCTGTATCCCTCCAGGAAGCTGCAAGCATCGATGGAGCAGGTACTCTTTCGAAGTTCAAAAATATCACGCTGCCTCTCCTTAGCCCTTACATCTTCTTCAACCTCATCATGGGAACAATCGGTGCAATCCAAGAGTTTGACCGTGTTTACGTGATGGCGGGAGGGGATGGTGGCTCAGGTCCGGGTGACAGTTTACTGATGCCAGTGCTGCTGCTGTTCAACAACGCATTCCGCTACTTCAAAATGGGGTACGCCTCGGCGCTCGCCTGGATCATCTTTATCGTCATCCTGGTGCTAACACTTCTCCAGTGGGCTGGCCAAAAGAAGTGGGTTCACTACGAGGGGGATGCAAAGTAATGCAGCAATTAATCTGGTTGGTTGCCATCGCTGGTGCATTGGTTGCGTTTGCATTCGCTATCGGAGCGCTCATAGCGACGGTTCGTAAAAAGTCTCTAGCAACGAGCGCGTTTGCTGTGGCTTTGCTCGCATCGCTTCTGATTCTTGCATTCGGTGTGCGACATAACATCGTGCTGATTGCAGGAGACATTGTTGCCTGCATTGTCGCCATTCGAATATTAAAGGTGACAACACGTAATAAGGATCATGCGTCAGAGATTGTCCGACTCTCTGCGACCCACATGGTCCTCCTCGCAGGGACATTCCTTTTTGTCATCCCATTTGCCTGGTTGGTTTCAACGAGTCTGAAGAGCGATGATGAACAGGCTGTCTTTCCACCTGTCTGGATTCCTACGCAGCAAGTACTGGTTCATTCGGTGAAACGCCCGGATGGTACTTCTGGACGTTTGTCCACCCTGAAGGATGGCACAAAGGTTGTCGAGTTCGAAGAACTTCCATCTGGGGATATCAAGGTAGCCCCCTTGATGTCGGATGGCAATGTTGACAAGTCCAAGGTCAGCACAGCGACGCGAAGTGAGCTTACGAAGGTCCGACGCGTTGAGCCACGCTGGATGAACTATGTTGAAGCGCTGATGTATCTGCCACCCGAAACGTACTACGGCTGGACATTTCTTAAGAACAGCTTGATTCTAACCATCCTCAGTGTGCTCGGTACAGTTCTTTCATCATCAATGGTTGCTTACTCCTTTGCACGGCTAAAGTGGCCAGGGCGTGAGGGATGGTTCA
>CAIYBQ010000268.1 GCA_903924445.1 uncultured Armatimonadota bacterium
CCTTGGCGCAACGCATAAAGACAAGCTGCGTCTCGAAGGGTCTGCGTTTACGGGTCGTGAACCGGATGAAAACCGGATGCGTATCGACCCGATTAACATCGACTCGTACTCCACACGTGTCTCGTGGAACCCCAGTCCAATGACCAGTGCCCAGGTCAGCTATGGATTTTTGAAGTCTCCGGAAGCCTTGGATCCAGATCATAACGCGACGCGTTTAACGGCATCCGTTGCGCAGAACTGGCAGCTAAAGGATGGTGCTTCTCTATCAGGGATGCTCGCATTTGGCAGGAATAGTGGTCATGGAGGAGAGCGTTTTTCCGATGCCCTGCTCGCCGAAGCAGCGTATGTCCGTGGAAAAGAAAGCATATTCACGCGCATTGAGCGTGTCGAAAAGGATGCCCTTCCTGGTGCCACGCCCGGTCTTCATGGACTCACCAAGCTGACCATCGGTGGCTTTCGCGTTGTCCGCACTGGTCCGGATGCCGAGCATTCGATTGGCGCATCGTTGGACTTACATAGCATCCCGCAAGGTGTTCAGGGTTCCTACGGCCGCAGCCCGGTGGGCATTAACGTTATGTACCGTGTGCGTCTGCCCCGGTTGTAAGGGCTTATGGACGAGAGCGTCAAATCTGCCTGAATCCGTATGGTGATGCATCCCCTCTGATGTTGTAGTAACACCGTAAGCGAGGTACGAGAGATGCGATTTATTCAGCAGCCGGAACACCGGCCGGGGATGGGCATGGGTCCCGGTCAGGGTCGTGGTCAGGGGATGATGGGTGGTGGGATGGGCCATATGGGCGACAAAGACCATATGGTTGACATGGACACCATTCATGCGCTGTTTGACAACGTCAAGTCCATCAACCGAACGGTCCGCAAGCGCCCGGATGGCTTTGAGTCCATCACCGAGTCCAATGACCCAAAGGTTGCAGCCATGCTTCAGGGCCACGTGATGGCCATGAAGGGTCGCATGGATAAAGGGATGTGGATTCGCCGGGGAGACCCGTTGTTTCGCGCATTGTTTGAATATGCGGACAAGATCACGATTGAGTTTAAGACGACTCCCAAAGGTATCCGCGTGATTGAGATGTCAAAGGATCCGTACGTGATTAAGCTTCTCCACCTCCACTCGGAGGCTGTCACCGGGTTTGTAAAAGATGGCCCACGCGGGATGGCGAAAATGCACCCCATTCCACCTCCACCGAGAGAAACTGCTCCACCGCAGCCAAAGCCAAAGGCACGCCGCTAACGGGCGAGGCCACGCGTTCGGCTGTAGCGCTGATCCAGTAACAACAAAGTGGCCCTTGAGCTAGCCTGCTCCGGGGCCGTGATGTTGTAGACATCCGATGCCCTTACAATCGGCTCCAGGTGCGTCGTCGCAAGAAATGGAAGCCACAGACGCACGCCGCGCCCGCGTAGCGGCGCGACCGAAAATGCCTCATTTTGCAGTCCGGGCATGGCGTACCCGAGGCTGCCATCGTGGTTGAGCAGCTGCTTACTTGCGTACGCATGGAAAATAGCCTGGCGGTGCCAGTAAACATCCCCTGTCAGCACGTATAAACGTAGCAAGTCAAACCAGATGATGCTCGAAAATGTATCTGCGCCGCTGTGCCCGGTGGCAATAATGCCGCTTCCACGCGTGCCGCGGCCCTTGGGAAATGCCTGATCGTGGGAGCCATCCGGGATGGCAATGTCATGGTAATACGTCCACGAGCACACAAACCCTGCGGCAGTCACCGCATGCCGGATGTACGCTTTGTCGCCGGTGAGGTCATAGAGAGCGAGCAGCGCTGAGAGCGATTTGACACCAGCCTCTTTGTCGATCACATCCGGGTTGTCCGGTGTCCCGCCAACAAAGTTGTACGTGGCAACCTGATTTGCAATTAGGTGTTGCCCTGCTAGGAGTGCCGCATCGTGGTAACGAGGCTGCTTGGTAATCGTGTAGAGGTCGACGAGCAGGGGGATGATATGCGCTGTGTTCGTTGTGGATGCATTGAAAACGCTGCCATCGTGGTTCCAGGCGCGGGGGAAGCCACCATCGGATCCCTGATAGCCCAGCAGCTTGTCCACGACTTTGATGACAAATGGCCGCCACCCCGCATGCGTGATGCCGTTCTTACGCGCGGCACTGTCTGCTTGGAGGATGCCGCTCAGGCCATCGACGATAACGCGAAGGTAGCTCTCGTAACTCCTCCAACGGACTGTGCCGGGACCCGTGATGTCAAACCAGGTCCGCGGGATGCCTTGCGGCGAGAGGCAATTACCGATGAAAAATTCCACGAGCTGGACTGCGTGGATGTTGGCATCCGTGGATACCTTGTCTTTCCGCCCGATGAGCAGCGCGGCAGCCAGCATCGCCTGCCCGATAAAGCCAAACTGACAGCTGGTGTCGATTGCAAAGCCATCCGGTATACGGACGCTGAACGGCAATGTTGGCACGCCATTTACTGGGGCAAGGTAGCGGCTAAGGACATCAAGTTGCTGTTGTTCGATTTGCGCAATACTTGGGCTTGCGGGACACGTGAGACCGTTTTCGACGGCGGTGCGCAGAACTTTGGATGCGACATCCGAGAACTGTGAGGCACTTCCCGTGACGATACGCAGCTTGTGCGTTGATCGTGTGCCAGCAATCAATGGCTGTGCGCGGTAGACAAACCGGTTATTCTCGATACTTGGACCGTGCACATAGGTCCGGGAGCCCTCCGTTCCAGGCATCGCGAAAACAAGTCTCCCAACGGGCTTTGTTTCGATTCCAACACACGGCGTTTGGAAGCGGGCATCGATTTGCAGCTCGGGATGGTCTTCATCCGGGACCGTGCTACAGCCATCCGGGTCGTGGATTAGCGCTGCGTAGACCTTGGATGCTGGGTTGTAAATGGCGACTGCCGGGTACGGCAGGCGGTCGGCGCGGATGAGCGTGACGGTGTCAGTCGGGTCGGATGCAAGGGCAGTTTTCGGAACGGTTTGCTTGCTGCCGTAGGCAATTGCCGGGATGAAGAGCTGGGATACGGGGCGCTTTGCACAGGCATCGATGGGGATGACAAACCGTTGCGCAAATCCGCAGTCAGGGTTTTGCTGTGTATGTACTTCGATGGTGCGAGTAACAGAAATCCCGCTCGTTGTCGCCTGCCAGGAGTCGGCAATCGTCAGCCAGCGTGTGCCCGAAATGATGAGGTCTGCGCTTGCATCGATACGGGTTGCGCTGACCTGCTTCGCTCTGTTGTAAGCACGGGCGTAGCGAGTTTTGTTCCCGGATAGCCAGATGTCGACTTCCACCGCAACGGCAGCGGCACCAAGCGGCTTGGCGTTGTGCTGGAGGCTGATTTCCCCTTTGGATGTTACAGAAACCCCAACGCCGGATTTAGATGTGATTTTGCACGTGAGGAGCACTGGCATTCTTCCTTACCCGGATTCTACACCTTGCCATTGTCAGGCTAAAAAGTTTGGTCACAAACATGTCTCGAATGCAGATGGAAGTATAAGCCTTTAACGAAAAACGAGTGACATGAACTTATGTCGCTGGACAGTCAGTTTGGAAGTGCTTGTAAGGGATAAAACAATGGGAAATTTGATATGGCGTGGTTGGGCGATGACAGAGGAAGACATCCGGAAAGCAGCAAGTCCGACATCGATTATCATGGGAAAAAACCTAGTTCGAAATGCACCATCAGCATCAAAACCATCGGATAAACCTGCTATCGCCTCCGATGAATGTGATTTGGACAACATCGATTCCATTCAGGACGACGCGGATGTCTTGGAAGATGCATCTGGTACGAGGCAATTTGAGATTTCGTTTCCAATATCGCCAAGTCAGGCCACAAGTGAGCGCGACAGCCGCGACCAATAGCAGCTTTGCAGTCCCCGATGTGTTTCCTTTCTGATCAAAGCGCAAGGGCTATTCTGTGCTGATGACGTATCGGGGAAGCCCACCACCGCCGGCGGTGGTGATTTCGAATTTCAAGTCACAGGGTGGGACTGAAGAGTGATTCAAATGTGGAGCCGGAGGAGCAAATCATCTGGCTACTAACCGCATCGGACACTCACCATGACTAAGCATGACACTGAGACAACCACGCCAACCGAGCCGAGGGAAACCTACGGGATTCCCCCATTACCGGAATCAATTCTTGCACAGATTAAACGATCAGCATCCGACATAGAAATAGCCCGCTTTCCATTTCAAAATGGCTTTGAAAACTCGCTAACAATGTGCACGGACATCAACAACGATGGCATTTTCATCGGCAATATGTGGCGACCGATACCATTCGATGACACGCGGAATCTACCGTATGAACATCCCACACGTCATGAATGGGACACCCCACATTACGATGTCAAGCATCTTGATTTTGACTATGAGCTGCTTCCAACCGGCTGGCTGCCTCAGCAATATAAACGTTTTCGCGCGTGGGAGTTCGGGATGTTCATTCAGATCGATCTCCACCTTGAGTGGATTCGTTCATCCTGGAGCGCCTTTCATGGCATTTACGCTCCGAAGTTGTTCTTCTTCGGTTGTAATGCTGGATGGGTGGAGCCAAGCCCTGACCTGTATCCACACTTCCAGATGGTTGCAAAAGGCAGCGCAAACCCATTAACCGCTACGGAAATCGGACAGAAACGTAGAGAGAGATTTAGTCGCACAATGGACACGTACTATAGGTCGCTCAACGACCAGCTGCTTTACCGGAGTATCACTCGGGAAGAAAGTTATGAAGTCAAGTCCATCGCCAACCCTAGTGTAAAGAATGCATCAACGAAGCACGGATTCCACTGGAAATTTCCATCTTATGTACAGCTTTTGGCAAACAAACCCGATGGAGACCCGTACTATCCCCGCCTCGACCTCTGTGATGAACAATACGAATGGGATCGGCCAGTGTATGACCAGCCTGATTTGGACTTTTCTACGGAGCCAACGCTGCCAGGCTACACGAGAATCCAATTTCTTCGCCGACGGGCGTGGGAGAGAGGCTGCTATTTGCATCG
>CAIYBQ010000269.1 GCA_903924445.1 uncultured Armatimonadota bacterium
CACATCCTTGCCGGCATAGTCGCGGCTCAGCTGTTGGGCAAGCTCAGCGACGCGGGATGAAATGTCATCCGCGGTCAGGCGAACCGATGCGATATCTGGGTGGAGTTTGATGGACATAGTACGCACATATTCTACAATCACCGGGGAGCAAGTCCCACATCACACTTAGGGGATACACGGCCCGTGGATGCCTGCAATCGCATCTCGTAGTGCACGCGACAAGATCTCTGCCCGTGCTTCACCGCGCTTTCGGCTGCTAAAGACGATTCTGCGGCAATCGATGTACGCACCTAGCCAAAAGGAGATGCCACTTTGCCATCGGCGCGCGGTCCGGAGACGGTTTCGCAGTAAGTAGTACTCCCGTTCCAGCGGCATTTCTGCTGTGTTCGCACTTCCCTGGTGGTGGACGATAACGCTTGGGACCATCACCGACCGTAGCTTATGACGATTCAGCCGGAGCCCGAAGTCGACATCTTCGTAGTAAAGAAAGCAGCCATCATCCATGCCCCCTACCGCCTCCCATGCATCCAGAGAGACGAGCATCGCGCAAGCTGGGATGTAGTCGACATCCTTTGGGGATGTTACTGACAGGCTGCCCTTTGACATCCCTGATTGTGCATTCCCGGCTGCGATGTTCGGTCCTACCATCCCCCCGGCTGCCCAAATGGTCTCGGGCGAATGGGCATCTACGAGGAGAGGACCGACTGCACCGACATCTGCAATGCTGGTGGTTGGGTCAGGGGTTATATGTGGAATGAGGCTGGTAATCGTGTCCGGTGCAAGGCGGATATCGGGGTTTGCGATGAATGCGAGTCGCGCACCGCCGGTGCGGAGGGCAGCCATCCCAATGCGGACCGCCGCGGGAAAGCCGACATTGGATGTCTGTGTCAGGACGGTGATGCTTGGAAAGGCGGTTTTCAGCTGATGGGGGGCATCCGGGTCGACCCCTTGATCCACGACGACAACAGGTGCGGTGAAGTGCGTTTGGCGGAGGATGTCATCGATACATTTGAGGGTGGTTTCGATGCCTTTGTAGTGCACGATAACGGCGCCTGTGCGTGGGATGTCCATAGTTTCAGCTTAGCCCTGCTCCGCCATCCACTGGGAGTTCAATCCCCGTGACAAATCCGCTGAGCGGGCTTGTCAGAAAAAGAATGGCACCACTGATATCGGTTGCGGATGCCAGCCGGCGCAGGGGTGTTCGTGCAGCAATCGGCGCCAGAAAGTCATCCCCTTGTGCATTTGCCCAATCGGTCATGGCGACACCGGGGCTGACAGCATTGACGCGGATGCCTATCGGGCCAAGCTCACGCGCCGCCTGGCGGACCCAGGTCTGGACAGCGCCTTTGGCGACGGCATGCGCTCCGTGTCCCGGCACTGGGTGTTGGGGCAGGGTTGCGGTGAGACAGGTGATCGATGCGTTTCCTACGGCGGTCAGCATTGGAAGCAATGCGGTGACCGGGTTGATGACTGGTGCCATGACTGCTGAAAGCTCATCGGCGTAATCGTGGAAGGTCAGGGCTGCAAGTGCTGATGGTGCCCGAAAACCGCTTGCATTGCAGACAAGAGCATTGAGGGTGGGTGTCATTGCTATGATGTGCGTTGCCATTTCCGTGCATTCCAGTGGATTCTGAAGGTCGGCATGGACCAAAAAAGATGTCGGTGAGTGGGTCTGAACTTGACGCAGTGTGTCCGCAAGGTCATCGGATAATCTGCGCCCGTGGCAGATGACGCG
>CAIYBQ010000270.1 GCA_903924445.1 uncultured Armatimonadota bacterium
ACACTGACCACCCACAGGTAGTTTCCATGTTGCCTTCCGCAGGTATTAGCTGATGTCGCACAACGCTGTCGTTCAGTAACCAATACATATGATAACCGAAAGTCGTATGAGTTTCAGAAAAATTTAGAATTTAATACGAGACAACCACTACGCTTTTATTGCATCACGTACGTTGCACATAGGGATGCCATCCAACATCGTTGAAAGATGATGCACCTAACTATCCCCGGAACGGAAAGGTAAAGCGGGCATCACGAAGCATGAACGAACGGCGGCTTGCCATCCCCTTTTTGTTGCCAAGGAAAGCCTCCAGCCAGTAGTTGACAACATCCGGGTCGAGGTCACCCCCATCAGGGCTCAATATCGCCAATTCGTAGGACCATACCTTGGTGCGGTCATCACATTCAAGAGTCAGCTCAAGCCACAAACCGTTGTGATACCGCCGGTACCGTTCGCGATCGATTACTCCATACTTTTGCAAAGCATAAAGCGTGAGTGGCTCATTGTTTGCCAATGTCCACATTTCCTGAACGATACGCATGTCGCGATCCGATGCACCAATCAACCGAGTAAACGCTCCGGGTTCAACCCTTGCAAAACATCTGGGACGAATAAGCCATCCTTACGAATCAGGACATCATCAAACCAGATTTCACCCCCACCCCACTCTGGGCGCTGGATCAAAACCATGTCCCAGTGGACACCTGAGCGGTTTCCATTTCCCGGGGATGCGTATGCATTGCCAGGGGTGAAGTGCAGCGACCCTGCAATCTTTTCATCGAACAAGACATCTCGCATTGGATTCAAAATGACTGGGTTATAGCCAATCGCAAATTCACCAATGCGTCGCGCACCTTCATCCGTGTCGAGGATTTCGTTCAACGATGTCGTATCCGACGACGTTGCACTAACAATGAGTCCATCCTTCAACTCAAGCCGGATGTCACTGAAGGGCTTACCGGCGTAAACAGTTGGTGCGTTATAGCTGATCACACCATTGGTGGAATCAATCGTTGGACAGGAGAAGCACTCGCCATCGGGAACGTTACGCTGCCCGAAGCTCATTCGAGCCCCAATGCCATGAATAGAAAAAGAAAGATCCGTACCAGGGCCAAGGATTCTTACTCGGTCGGTTTTAGCCATCAGTTCACGAAGAGGCTCGGCAGCCTTCGCCATCCGCCCGTAATCCAATGTACAAACATCAAAGTAAAAGTCTTCAAAGGCATCTGTCGACATCCCCGCAGCCTGTGCAAAACTTGGGTTAGGCCAACGTAGGGCGCACCACCGTGTGTGATTGACGCGGTAGTCGGTTACTGGCTGACCAAAAGCAGCTTGGTAAACACGCATGACATCCGTCGGGATATCAGATGTCTCCAATGTGTTGACATTTCCCCGGATGCTTATGTACGCAGCAACCGTCTGAAGCTGTTCTATAGCAAGCTTTGCTTCAGCCTCCCAGTACGCCTGATCGCCAGACAATATCAGCTGGCGAACCAACCGTGAGCTCTGCGACATGAGTATTGGATACGCCCCAACCGTACGAACAGCCTGTATGAGCACCGATACAAACGCATCCGGCACATCGGTTGTATGGATCAGAACCCGTTCACCCTTTACGAGCTCCGTCGAGTGGGAAACCAATAGATCGGCAAGTTTGGCGTAGCGTGAGTCTGACATAGTTATAGATATTACCCATATGACATCGCATCGGGCAATGCCGATATCTTGTGAACCTATTTTGCAAGTGTGGCAGGATAATTGCCATGGAAGCGGTAATATTACGCTTCGGTGATTGCTCATCGTTGCACGATTGAGCGCGCGATTGTCACACAAGACAGGCGAGAATCGATGAGACCAGGGGAACATTCTTCATCGGATGTTCGTATAGATTTCACCATGCGGGATGTCCTGTTGCAACGGTGAAACCGTTTCAGCACAGTATTGGCTTTGATGGAGATGGAGAATGAGTAAGATGGAGCAGCAAGAACGCCAGGAAGCATTGGAGACCGGAGAGAAAATTGGATCCGAGACACTTGCATCCGGCGCAGCATCCACAGATCAGGAACCTGAAACCAAAGTTGATGTAGTTGTGGCAGTGCCGCAGCCTGTCGAATCTGAAGAAGAAGATGACATCACCAAGGACACCTACCGATCCTTTGAGAGCTTCTTGGCCGAACGTCGGGGTCCTACTGCGGCCACGCTACTTAATGCGGCGCAAGAGTGCCAGTTAAGCAAGTGGGTCAAGAGTGGCGAGCGTGAAGGTTCAAGCGAGTTTGCTCGACGCCGGGCACAGCTTGCTCGTGAAGAGCTCGTCCGCTCCAACCTGCGATTGGTTACATCGATTGCAAAGAAGTACCAAAACCGCGGAATCGCAATGGAGGACCTCATTCAAGAGGGAACCTTAGGTCTGATTCACGCAGTCGATAAGTATGATCACCGCAAGGGTTTCCGCTTCTCGACGTATGCCACACACTGGATTCGCCAGGCTCTGGGGCGTGCGGTTGAAAACCAAGGCCGAACGATTCGCCTGCCATCTCACGCGATTGAATCGCTTGGAAAAATCAAGCGTACACGTGAAATGTTGGCAACCAAGCTGAACCGCCAGCCGACATCCGCAGAAATCGCAACCGAAATCAACCTTCCGGTGGACAAGGTCGATACATTACTCGAGGCTGAAACGCCTGAGCCGATGTCCCTCGATGCACCTGCGGGAGATTCGACCACGCGTCTGGGAGACTTGTTGCCAGCCGAAGATGCCACGCATCCAAGCAGCCGTGTATTCCGCCGTGCGTTGCGTGAGGAACTGGAACACGCACTGTCGAGTCTGACGCCTCGTGAAAAGGAAGTGCTTGAACTCCGTTACGGGCTCCACCCGGATGCCGAAGCACAAATGACACTGGAGCAAGTCGGCAGACAGCTGCAACTCTCCCGTGAGCGCGCCCGACAGATTGAGTCAGGCGCCCTTGCAAAATTGCGTAGGCAGGAGGTCGGCTCGCGTCTTCGCGATACCGTGTACACATGAACGCGCTACTAAGCTAGTAAAAGCCCCGATGTGCAATAAGGCAAATCGGGGCTTTACTATTTAACAGAGACCAAACATCTGAAACGAAAAGCCCCGGGTTGCGAAACACTTCGACACCCCGGGGTACTCAAGCCCGATGCTTACCAACTATGGCTTAGATGACGCCATACTTTACTGGAAGTGCAGCACAGCTGGCCTTGACCAGAGCAGATGATCGGTTGACATTGTCCTGCTCTTCGGCGGTGAGTGGAAGCTCAAGGATTTTCTCAATACCACCCGCGCCGAGAACAACAGGAACGCCGAAGTAGATGCCGCTCACGCCATACTCACCTTCGCATAGGGCTGCAACAGGCATCACGCGCTTCTTATCCAACAGAATGGACTCGACCATTGCAACAGTCGCTGCACTTGGAGCGTAATATGCGCTTCCCTTTTCAAGGAGCTTGACAATCTCAGCACCGCCCTGTTTGGTTCGGTCGACGATCTCCTGAAGACGCTCTGGGGAAATAAACTCGGTTACAGGTATACCTGACACCGTAGTGAAACGTGGTAGAGGCACCATTTCATCACCGTGACCACCCATTAGCATCGCGTGGACATCTTCAACGGAACAGCCGATTTCATGTGCAATAAATGTCCGGTACCTGGCTGCATCGAGGACGCCACCTTGGCCCATGACACGCTCCTTGGGGAATCCACTGAGCTTATGCGCAAGCGTCGTCATTGTGTCCATTGGGTTGGAAACAACAATCAAAAATGCATTCGGTGATGTTGCCTTAATCGCTTCGATGTTCTGTGCTGTGATGTCAGCATTGACTGCGACTAGATCCTCACGGGTCATGCCTGGCTTGCGCGGTGCACCACTGGTCAGAATAACCAC
This sequence comes from uncultured Armatimonadota bacterium, assembly GCA_903924445.1. GTDB lineage: Bacteria > Armatimonadota > Armatimonadia > Armatimonadales > Armatimonadaceae > CAIRTT01. Next base: position 3,903 of record CAIYBQ010000270.1, read on the forward strand.
ATCGCTGTTGGCAGCCTCCGCATAGTCGCTCGATCCTGTTATCGAGACATCGTAGCCTTCAACCGGTCCCGCTTGGGAAAGGTCAAGTGCTTTTCCCTTGGCGACTCCCTCAAAGATGTCGATCAAGACGACATCCGCAAGCTGCTTTGCAGCAATCCAGTGAGCACAGGTTGATCCAACAAACCCTGCACCAACAACCGTTACCTTTTTACGCATTTACATTCTCCTGTTACAACCACAATATATCGGAAGCAACATGTGTAAATTCTACCAGCCAGTAGGTGCATGGGCATTGCCAACCATCACGCTTGACGGTGATAATAAAGTAGGTGTGGACAACGGTGTTCCCATGACCTTATTGGAGATGTTTCCATCATGTTTCAACTGCTTCGAACGACGTACCGGCATCCCCTGAGTAGCATTGGCTTGGCACTTTTACCAATTGCAGCGATTTCAATGTCGCTTGCGGCAGCACCGCCGCCCACCAAGGCAAAAGCCACGTTCAAGGTTCCTACATACAATCAGGATGTCCGTCCAATCCTCGCTGAAAACTGCTTCTCGTGTCACGGCCCTGACAGTGCATCCCGGAAGGCCGGCCTTCGCCTCGACCGCTTCGCCGATGCAACACTAAAGCGAGCCAGTGGACAGGCAATCATTCCTGCAGACCCGGTTGCGTCCAACATCATGACGCGCATCCGGCTCCCGGAGACCAACCCACTCCATATGCCGCCTGCGGCTGGCCATAAATCCTTGTCGTCCGCCGATATCGATACATTAACTCGTTGGATTGCAGCGGGTGCCAAGTACGAACAACACTGGTCTTATCTCCCGATCAAGCGTCCGAAGCTTCCAATAGTCAAAAACACAAAATGGGTTCGCAATGAGATTGACCGCTTTACACTGGCAGCGATGGAGGCTCGTGGTCTTACGCCTGCTCCAGAAGCTGATCGCAGAACGCTCGCGCGCCGGGCAGCATTTGATGTAACCGGACTTCCACCAAGTCCTGTCGATGTTGAAGAATTTGTCCGTGATCCTCGTCCCGATGCCTACGACCGATACCTAAATAAACTCTTTGCATCGCCACGTTGGGGTGAACATCGGGGACGCTACTGGCTGGATGCGGCACGCTACGCAGATACCCATGGAATTCACTTTGATAACTATCGTGAGATTTGGGCATACCGCGACTGGGTCATTAATGCATTCAATGACAACATGCCGTTTGACCAGTTCACGGTAGAGCAGCTCGCCGGTGACCTTTTGCCCCGCCCGACGCTTGATCAGCGTATTGCAACCGGATTTACACGCTGCAACATCACGACGAATGAAGGCGGCGCGATCGATGAAGAATATCTGGTGCTGTATGCACGCGATCGTACGGAGACAACTGCCCAGGTATGGTTAGGCTCAACCCTTGGTTGTGCTGTCTGCCATGATCACAAGTTTGATCCGATTTCGACGCGTGATTTTTATGCGATGTCGGCTTTCTTCAACAACACGGTGCAGCGTGCCATGGATGGCAACATCAAGGATACGCCTCCGATTATCTTTGTCCCATCTGCAGCAGACAAAATCCGTTTCGATCAAAATGCAGATGGACTTGTCGCCAGCCGTGCAGTGCTCGCTGAGCGAAAGAAGACTGCACGATCTGAGTTCGACAATTGGATGGTCTCATCGCGGAAGAATGGGCTGTCGGTTGCTGAGTCAACTCCAGATGGACAGATTTTGCGTGTGCCTCTCTCAGCGAAGGGCGACCAATCAGGAACCTCTCCCGCTGGCTTGGCAACGTTCACAACAAGCGGAACGCCAGCATATACTCAGGGCTACCCAGATGGCGATGCGTTTGTCCGTAGTGGCAACCACGCGGTGAACCTTGGTAATGCTGGTGACTTTGATGGCGCCAAGCCGTTTTCGGCAAGCGTCTGGGTCAAGATTCCTGGGAACGTAGGTGGCGCCGTCATCGCAAAGATGGACGAAGGTGCTGATTTCCGTGGCTGGGACATCTGGCTTGAAGATGGCAAGATAGGTTCACACCTCATCAACAAGTGGCCTGAGAATGCGTTGAAAAGCGTAACACGTGATCGCCTCACACCGAATGTCTGGCATCACATCACAGTTACATACGATGGCACGAAGAAGCCATCCGGGCTGGTCGTCTACGTCGATGGATCGCGGAAGGCACTTGAAAATAGTTCCAACTACCTGACAGGCACACTTGCAACCAATGTCCCATTAATGGTCGGACAGCGGAGCCAGAGTGCAGGTGCTGAAGGTGTCGCGGTACAGGATGTGCGCCTTTACAACCGTGTCTTGCAACCACAAACCGTCTTGACGATGGCATCCTATGCACGTGTCAAGTCATTAGCATCGAAGCAGTCAATGTCCGACAAAGAGGTTGACGAGCTGTATGCGTGGTGGCTTACCAACATGGACACTTCCTATCGACAGGCATTTACTCGCGTGACGGCCTTGGAAGAAGAAGAAGCATTCATCAAGTCCCGTGGAACAACTACGTTTGTTGCATCCGAGAAGACATCAGCACCCGAAGCCTATGTCCTTCAACGCGGCGAATATGACAGGCGCCGCGAAAAGGTCACACCAGAGACACCGGCATCGTTGCCTCCAATGCCTGCGAAGGCACCAAAGAACCGACTTGGTCTGGCTCAGTGGCTTCTTATGCCTGAGAATCCCCTGACAACTCGAGTGACTGTCAACCGCTTCTGGCAGGAAGTCTTCGGAAATGGCATTGTCAAATCCAGTGGAGACTTTGGAATCACCGGCGAGTTGCCGACCCACCCTGAGCTCCTCGATTGGCTTGCAACGGAATTCCGACGAAACGACTGGGACATAAAGGCATTCTTCCGATTGATCCTGACATCTGCGACGTATCGACAATCGTCCAATGTCACCGCGGAAAAGAAACGTGTTGATCCGGCTAATAAGTGGCTATCAAGAGCGCCCCGGTTCCGCATGGATGCCGAAGCGATTCGGGACACCGCCCTTTCGATGAGTGGTTTGCTTTCACAGAAGATTGGTGGTCCAAGCGTAAAGCCTTACCAACCAGATGGTGTATGGGAAGCAGTGGCGATGCCTGAGTCCAACACGCGAAACTATCGGCGTGACTCTGGTGAGAGTCTGTATCGACGATCCATTTATACATTCTGGAAGCGTGCGGCTCCTCCAGCCAATATGGAGATTTTCAATGCTCCTAACCGGGAGACGTGTGTTGTCAAGCGTGAACGTACCAACACGCCATTGCAGGCTCTTGTAACGCTGAATGACATTCAGTTTGTCGAAGCTGCCCGCGTTACGGCAACAAAGCTGATGCGCGAAGTGGGTACAACGGATCGGCGGATGCATCGTCTGTCGATGGCGATTCTTAGTCGGCCTTGGAAACAGTCTGAGCTCGTTGTCTTGACAAGTGTGCTTGATGACTTGAAGGTGTATTACAAGAGCCATAAAGCTGAAGCTGAAAAGCTGATTGCATATGGCGAAACGCCGGCACCGAAGGATCTGCCAGCTGGTGATCTTGCTGCTTGGACGATGTTGTGTAACCAGATTCTGAATCTTGATGAGGTCTTAGTCAAATGAGAGAAGACAACGGTCAGTTTCATCCACTGTATGAGGAATGGGTTCGACTTGAAACACGTCGACAGTTCTTCGCGCGTGGCAAAAATGTACTCGGTCTCGCGGCACTTGCTGAGCTGGGAGTTGCATCTGCAGCCACAGCCGTCGCTCCGCCAAAGTATAAAGGTGTTGCAGGCGCGCTTCCCAAGCTTCACTTTGCTCCAAAGGCAAAGCGCGTCATCTATCTCCACATGGTCGGTGGTCCCCCACAGGTAGACCTATTTGACTACAAACCAAAAATGAACGATTGGTTTGACAAGGATCTACCGGAGAGCGTCCGTAACGGCCAACGTCTTACGACGATGACCAGTGGTCAAAGTCGTTTTCCGATTGCCCCATCCAAGTTTGCATTCAAGCAACATGGCAAAAGCGGGATGTGGGTATCGGAGCTTCTTCCAAACCTTGCGAAGTGCGTAGATGACATGTGTTTCATTCGCTCGATGAATACCGAAGCAATCAACCATGAGCCTGCGATTACGTATATGCAGACGGGAAATCAGCTGACTGGACGACCATGTCTTGGGTCATGGGCAAGCTACGGACTTGGTTCCATGAACCAAGACCTACCATCGTTTGTTGTTCTGGTGGCACAGCCAACCGATACATCGCAGAATCAAGCTATTTCTGCACGGCTATGGCAATCTGGCTACTTGCCAGGTGAGCATGCAGGTGTGTCTTTCCGCTCAAGCGGTGACCCTATTCTGTACATCAATAATCCGCCCGGTGTTGATTCGAAAGTTCGCCGGACAACCCTGGATGGCGTTCGGGCAATCAATAATCTGACACATCAGGCTGTCGGGGATGACGAAACCCACACCCGTATCCAACAGTACGAGCTCGCATTCAGAATGCAGTCAAGTGTGCCTGAGCTGACCGATCTCTCGAAGGAGCCAGCATCGACATTTGAGCTATATGGTGATCAAGCCAAAAAGCCGGGTTCGTTTGCAAATACGGTTCTGATGGCCCGGCGGATGATGGAGCGTGGCGTTCGTTTTGTTCAAGTTTATTTGAACAACTGGGACACACACTCTAACGTCGCCGGACGCCTGCCAAGCCAATGCAAAGACATTGACCGTGCCTGCTATGGCCTCATCACCGATCTCAAGTCCAAGGGGATGTTTGAGGACACGCTGATTATTTGGGGCGGCGAGTTCGGGCGAACCATCTATTCTCAAGGTGGCCTAACCCGGGACAACTACGGCCGCGACCATCACCCGCGCTGTTTCACGATGTGGATGGCTGGCGGTGGATCGAAGCCGGGTCAGATTTACGGCGAAACGGATGACTTTTCTTATAATATTGTCAAGGATCCGGTTCCAATTCATGACTTTCACGCGACCGTGATGAAGCTGCTTGGTATTGACCATGAAAGATTCGTGTACAAGTACCAGGGTCTGGATCAACGTTTAACCGGTGTTGAGCCAGCGAAGGCGATCAAGGACCTTATGGCCTGATCGAGAAGGAGTTTAGAATGATTGAAATTATTGCTGTTTGTGCTGCCATGGCGGCAGTTTCCATCAACAATGTCAATGCTCAGACACAAGTCCCGCTTGTAGCTGTCGCACCAGTAAGCACTGCTCCAGCTGGAGCCAAGGTCCTCTTTGGTGGCCGACAGGCAGATGTCGCAGCGAACTGGTACAAGCGTCGTACAACAAATGCACCAGGCTGGACCGTCGGCAATGAGTCACAGCTCGTTCCATCGGATAAGTCCGATATCACAACCCGTGATGAGTTTGGTGACTGCTACCTCCACGTAGAGTTCAAGACCCCTACGACCGGACATGGCAACGCTGGTGTCGCACTCCAAGGTCGTTACGAAGTTCAAATCCATAACATGGAAGGCGAAAAGCTGAACGACACAAACCTCGGTGCTTTTTATTCCCAAAAGCCAGCTCGCGTCAATGCAGCCAAGAAGGCCGGCGAATGGCAGACATATGACATCGTCTTCCGTGCTCCACGGTTCGATGCTGCTGGAAAAGAAATCGAAAAGCCTCGTGCTACGGTTATCCTTAATGGCATCGTTGTACACAACAACGAGTCCTTCAACGACATGACCGGTATTCAGTACGAGCTCTTCAAGGGACCTGGAGCCAAGGGCCCAATCGTCCTGCAGGGTGACCATGATGCGGTTCAGTACCGCAACGTCTGGGTCATCGGTCTGTAATCAAGCATTCGCCTTGATTTGATAGTGGAAGCCTTCGTATCCCGAAGGCTTCACCTTTTTAATGGCTATGAAACTAAACCGCGTTGCTTGTCAATTTGTTGACACTACTGATCGCAGACCAATCCCTCTTGTCATCTGTACGGCTACGGACAATACAACGGTTGTCAGCGACAACGCTGGATACATCTCCATCCCAGTCAACTTGCCAAAAGGCACAGCTTTTTATCTGCAGGTTCAGAGCCCAGGCTACGACATCCCGCCTGATGGATTTGGCTATCGTGGAATTCGCCTTGTGGTTGGAAATCCTATCGAGCGAATCAAGGTACGCCGGATAAACATCGCTCAGCGAAGCGGGCGTACCACCGGTATCGCTAAGTACATTCACGCCCAAACCCTGGGTGTAATCGGTCAGGTAATTGAAACTCCCTTGACAGGAATGGACTCGGTGCAAACGGCCGAGCTACACGGGACATGCTTTGTCTACTTTGGTGATACGAACTGGTCTGGGTATCCACTAGGGAATTTCAAAACGACAGCGGGTGTTGCCAAAACACAATCCAAACTTCCCAACTGTCCCTACAGCATCGATTACAACACCGACATCAAAGGCTTTCCGAAGTCCAGCATTCTCGAAAATGAAGATGAACCTGGAGTCGTTTGGGTTAGCGGTGTGATTCGGGTTGGTGATGAGATTGTTGGGTATGTCAATCGTCGTAAGTCATTGCAACAACAGCTAGCGCATGGCTTTGTGCGTTGGAATCCAACCAAGAAGTTATTTTCAGACTTTCAAAAGTTACCAGAGACATCGTGGAGGCACTTGGACGGTCATCCGATTTTGTATCAAGACGAAGGCGTTGATTATGTGATGTTTGGACATGCTATTCCAAATTTCCGTGTCAAAGCAGACGTCCGTGCCATTCGGTCTGGACTTACTTTCGAGACATACTCGTGTTTGTTACCCAATGGGGATGTTGACTATGACGACAAACGTGCACCTATCTGGCGATGGCGGTCTGACGCGAGTCCCATCGATTCAGAACGCGAAGCATCCCTGATCAAGCGCGGAAAGCTTGCGCGTGAGCAATGCAAGTTTTTGCTAACAGAACACGCTACAAAGCGAATGGTTATTCCCCACCGTGGATCGGTGCGTTGGAATGCCTTTGTTCAGCGTTGGGTTCTCGTGTTCACAGCCATTAATGAACCTGATTCCATGCTTGGTGAGCTTTACATCGCAGCCGCTACGATGCCTTCTGGTCCATGGACTCCTTGCATTAGAATCGCAACTCATCCACGGTACTCCTTTTACAACCCCGTTCATCACAGCTGGCTTGACAAGCAACGGGGAAAGGTCATGACGATTGAGGGTACCTACACGATGTCGTTTTCCGGTAATTCCGTACCAACCCCACACTATGAGTACAACCAGCTTACGTATGAGATTGACTTAAGCGATAAACGCCTGGCATTTCTGGCATCAAACATCGACAAGTAACATTAGGGAATTTATGATGGTGAATTGGATTTCCCAACTTCGCCAAAGGTATTTTCGGGGTCACGTTCGCGTAGCCATGGCGGGATGATAACGGTCATTGCACCGATAACACACATCCAGCCACTGAGAAGAACGATTTGATCAGGTGTAATTAAGCGCATCAAGGCTCCACCAGCAGCAGCGCCTAGTGGCATGAGTGGACTCAAGATTCCTGATTGCAATCCGATGACTTTTCCGAGGTGCTCGGCAGGCGTACGGCGCTGAACGTAGGTTGCCTGAAGTGCGAAATAAGGCCCCCAGACGATGCCTGCCACAAACCAAATCATCCATGCGACTTTGAAATCATGTTGATACGAGAAAAGGATCTGAAGCGCCCCCCATCCCAGCATAATGGATGTCAGGATCAGACCAGTCCTCCGTAGAGATGCTAGTCTTGGGGTTAGAAGCCCACCCAGCAAGGCACCGATGCTGACGGCCATAAAGAGGTAGCTAAGTTCGGTTATTCCTCCAGATAGCTGCTTTGGCACATAAAGGGGCAGTGCAGCTTCGGTTGGACCATAGGAAAACCAAAAGAGCCCAGAGAGTACAGTTACAGCGAGCACAGCTGGATGCATCCGGTACTTATTCTCGGAAACGTCGTTTGTAGCTTGTTCCGGCTGTGATTCCTCTGTCGATGGTGGGAGGCAAAAGCGCACGGGCATTGTGCTTAGTATCAACGCAAGGAATAAAAAGCTGACGGTGTCAAACCACAGCGCATTAATGGCCCCCATGCGCCCAATCGTGAGTGCTGAGACCAGTGGTCCAAGGATTCCAGCGATTTGTTCCGTGACGGCAAAGCCAGTATTGATATACGGTAGGCGTCTCTGGAGCGTCGCCCGAGGGATAATCAAGCCGGCGCCCACCCTTGTCGCCGGGGCCAAGGCGCCGCATAGTGCTCCCACCCCATAAAGGGCCCATATTGGAATATCCCCGTAGTGGTGCCAGATCGGTAAAACCGCCATCAATATGCCTCGAAAGACATTGTCGATGACAAAAAGTGGCTTGATATTCACCCGGTCCATCAAGCGTCCTAGTAACGGGGAAGTAATCGCAGATGGCAACGCCCAAATGAGGAGCATTCCTCCCACAGCTGCACCATCGTTTGTTTTTTGCGCAACAAACCACGTAAGGGCTGTCCACGTTACAAAATCACCAATGGTTGAGATAGTCATCCCGAGCCAGAGGAGGCGCAGGGTTCGATCCCGAAGTAACACACGGGGCCATTGAATCTCTTGCCTGATCTTGCGTACTGGCATAGCTTAAATTTTTCCAATCGCATCAAAGCGCATCGCATCCAGAAAGACCATCGTCTTCAAGTCACGGTCAGTCATTGCTTTCATATGGCTTCGCACTAGCTGCCAAAGTAGGGGTTGTATTGTTTCATTCACGGTGAACGATGACCAATCACCGGGAGTGCTTAGATCACCGATTTGATGCAAAGTTGCCTGCAATGGGCGTGTAAATGCCAAGGTCTCCCCACGGTAGCCATCAGCGCAGCGATGACAAATCACGCCACCCCTATGCGCAGCATAAAACGGGATACCAGATGTGTCACGTAACGCGGTATCGCAAATGCAGCATTCCCGGATACGTGGCATGTAGCCCGTAAGGTGGAGAACATGCCATTGTGCCGCGAGGACCAACGATGCTGGATCACTGGATGCGGTCAGCAGATAGAGCGTTCTCACAAGAAGTTCGTAGAGGTCTGGAGCGGGATCCTCATCCTCGGTAAGTCGTTCAACGAGCTCGAGAAGGAACATTGCAAAGCTAATCAGAGCGATATCCGTCTTGATTACAGGAAACGTTTCCACGGTTTCTGCTTGAGCCAGTATATGAAAGGTAGTCCCTTTGTGTAGTTGGGCATCGAGGATGACCATGGGTTCGCTTACACCCGCCAGTTTACTACTGGACTGACGGGCACCGCGCGCTGAGACCCGGAGCTTTCCGTGTGCGTGGGTAAAGAGAATACAAAGCTTGTCCTTCTCTCCTAACGGGAAGCGCTTGAGGATCACGCCACGCGTAGAAAAACTTGCCATTACACCAAAAAGCCGGGGTTTCCCCCGGCCTCTGTCCTGTAACCATCAACCCACATTAGCGAGGAAATGGAATTGCTCCTGCTGGTGCAGCCGGACCACCCGCTGCAACCTTAGGATCAAGCTGATCATCGATTGCCTTCAGGAGGTCATGCAAGTGTGCACGTGTTGCGCGGTCTACCGCACGACCCGCTGCGTTCTTAACCTGCCCACGGAGCGTTACCAACGTTTGGCGTGCAAGAGACTTGCCATCGCCGGAACCGGTGAGCTTGCCACCGAATGTGGACACAAAGGTCCGCTGAAGGTTTCTACGATACAGATCAACCACTGGCTTAGCCGAAACCACTTCACTAAAGATGCCCGTTCGAAGGTCATCAAAGAGATTGGCCACCGTGTAGGCGCTCTTTGGAGTAAGCGCTTCTTGCTCAGACATCCGCTTTAGACGGCTATCCTGAAGCAAGCCAGACAGAATACCGGTTTGACTTGCAAGGACTGCATCGGCAATACCAGATGGGTTGAACTTGCGTGTGATATCCGGGCGAACCATGATGGCTGGCGTATGGAACAGCTGTTCATTGTAGAGGCGAACAGCAGCACGTTGCTTGCCAGCAGGCACGGGAGTGTAGTTGACTTGCGTCCCCTGTCCAGCATGTTGGTTGTTTTCAATCATCCCACCAACGACTGCCAGGACGTGACGCAGCTCCATGCCACGCTGACCCATGACTGTGTTGTAGGCATCTGCCAACATTTCATAGTCTTCACCAGGCTTTGCGGCGGCCTTTACCAGGAAGCCCATGACACGATCGATGTTCTTTAGGCCCAAACGGGTTGCTTCGACGGTGTCATCGCCAAGATCTTCACTTTGACGCGTTGGATCCTCTGGCGACTGGTTACCGAAGCGAAGCATCGGATTCTGTGTCTGGCGGTTGGCAATAGCCTTGAGCGCAGGAACTTCTTCCGCCGGTGTTTTCGCACCAGGAATAGCACCGTAGCCATACTCGATTGCAAAGTAGTCATAAGGACCAAGCTTTGGAATCAATCGAGCTCCATCACCAGGCTGTGCTACGTAGTTGAAGCGTCCGTAGTCCATGATGGAAGACTCGTCTCCCCACTTCTCAGTCCACTCTTTGGAGCGGAGCTGCTTGATGGAGTATGTCGAGGATGCTCTCATGTTGTGTGGAAGTCCGAGCGTATGCCCAACTTCGTGGGTCACAACATATGCCAGAAGGTCTCCCTGGAGGCTCTCGGGAAGAGGAAGCTTCTGTGCGCGTGGGTCATTTGGGGAAACTTGGGCAAAGTACCAGTTGTTGCTAAGTTTCAGAACCGAATGGAAGATTTTTGGTGAACCATTCAGGATTTCGCCGGTACGCGGATCGGAAATGTGTGGGCCATAGGCATTTTCAATGCCACTAGGCAGCCAGCGGATGACCGTGTAGCGTACATCGTCTTGGTCGAATTCAGGATCTTCAGCCTTGGTTGGGATGTCGCGGCACACAATGGCATTTTTATAGCCAATCTTCTCGAAGGCAGCGTTCCACTCTTCGACACCACGCTTTACGTAAGGCTTCCACTTTGCTGGAATCTCGGAGCCAAGGTAGTACGTGATCGGAGTGACAGGCTCGGAGAGAGCCGCGCGTGGGTCCTTCTTCTCTAACCGCCATCGGTCGAGGATGGTAATCGTCTTGACAGGAGCTTCCGATGTACCAAATTCGTAGTGGCTGGTAGAGAACCAACCAACACGTGAATCTGCCATACGGGCCATCATCGGCTTTTCCGGCAGTGCTACGATTGAATGGTGCAGACCAACGGTAATTGCATCGGTGCTCGCATCACGTGATGGACCATCACCGCCGCGACGACCGAGTGGACTTCCTCCACCACCAGCAACAAAAGTTGCCGTGAGTTTAACTTCGATGTTCTTCGGATAGGACTTTACCGAGTCGATAAACGTTCGGCTTGGGTCCATCCGGGATGCACCGATCGAGCCCTTAGCCGAAAACTCAGCCATGTCACCGGTGTAAACATTTGTGACATCGATGACAACAGAGTCCTTGTTACCCGTCGTTTTGATGTCAAATGTAGCGATAATCGGCTCGACTTTAGCCATCAGCAAGGAGCGCGTCATGTCGCCCGCAGGATCATCTGCGCGGACAGTATGCGTTACCGAGCGCAGGAGGATTTTGTCTCCACGACGCTCGAAGCGGACAACTCTGTCCTGAACTTCGGTCTGTCCAAAGCCATAAAACGTTGGGGACTTATCGAGTGTGGTGACCCACAACACTTCGCTACCCAGCTTATCGGCAGGAATTTCCCAGTAGTACTTTTCATCGATCTGATGCGTCATGAACAAGCCATCATCAGATTTGGCATCCTTGGTGATGACTTCTGCATAAGGCTTCATCTTCGCAGGAGCACCCGCAGGACCGCCCGGACCACCAGGTCCCTGCATTCCGCCACGCGGTCCGCCAGGCCCAGGACCACCAGGTCCCTGCGCCAGCGCACCGGCCAACATGGCCACACTCAAAACAGCACTAAGTATCAGCTTTCCCTGCACGATGAAACCTCGTTTCGTTTACAACAACCGATTCCGGATCGATTTTCTAGGATACCGTACGCGGTAAGAACCTAGTAGGAATTCGTGGTATTTACGGGTGCCCCGCCGTATTCGGCAAGAAGGGCGATACCTCCGGATGTTCCGAGACGTGATGCCCCGGCGCTCACCAACTCACCTGCAAAGGCAAGAGATCGAATCCCCCCTGCTGCCTTGATACCAACCGATTCGCTAACGGCTTGGCGCATCAGGGCGACATCCGCGGCTGTTGCACCCGTTGGTGCGAACCCGGTGGATGTCTTTACAAATGCTGCACCTGCTTCTTCTGCAAGCTTGGAAGCCCTTTGCTTCTCAGCATCTGTGAGATACGCACACTCGATGATGACCTTTACGATCGCACCACCAAGATTCGAGGCCGCGACAACCCGCTCGATTTCCTCGAACACAATCAACTCAGCGCCAGACTTGAGCGCACTGATGTTGATGACCATGTCAACTTCATGAGCTCCATCGGCGACGACCAATGCCGCCTCAACTTCTTTTGCACCTGGCGCCGCAAGGCCGTGCGGAAAACCGATGACCGTACAAACCTTTGTCTCTGTGTCAGCGAGAATATCTGATGCATCTGCAACCCACGTAGGAAGGATACAAACGGATGCGAATCCGTATTCCGCCGCCTGCTCGACGAAGTCGATTGTTTCCCGCCGTGTTGCATCCGGGCGTAACAGCGTCTGATCAATCATCCGTGCGAGGTGTTGCTTGCTGGTGAATATACTCATCGTTTGGTCGCTGCTTTCAAGGTTGCCACGGTCTCTGCAAGTACATCCAAGTCTCGTGTCTCATGCAGCTGCTGAACAATCCGGCTCCCCACAACAGCGCCATCGGCGACGGCAGACACCGCTCGAACATGATCAGGTTGACTGATTCCAAAACCGACACAAACTGGAACACCGGGAATATTAGTGCGGATGGTCGAAACCAGTTCAGAGACTCCAATCGTTGCGTTATCGTGCATCCCAGTGATGCCCGTTCGCGAAACACAGTAAATGAACCCGCCGGCGAACGGCTTGACCTTATCCATGCGGACCTGTGTCGATGTTGGAGCTAGTAGGAATATAGTATCCAGGCCAGCTACATTACTCGCAGCTTTCCATTCATCTGCTTCATCAGGGGAAAGGTCTGTCAAGATCGTGGCGTCTGCCCCAGCTGCGGCGGCTGCGTTTGCAAATTCAGTCATGCCAAACTGCATTACCGGATTCCAAGAGCCCATCAGCACGATCGGAACCGTAACGCCTGCTTCGCGGGCAATACGTACATCGTCAATCACGGATGGTGGCGTTACGCCTGCCTCAAGTGCACGCATCGAGGATGCCTGTATCACCGGGCCATCCGCCAGCGGGTCGCTAAATGGAATTCCAAGTTCAATCACATCGGCGCCCGCATCGGCAATCGTCTTCAACACCTTCCACGTCTCACCCGGAAATGGATCACCCGCAGTCACGAACACCACAAGCGCTGCTTCGTTCCGCGATTTCAGCGCTTCAAAACATGCCTGCAAGCGACTCATACGTGCATCCCCCCAAGACGTTCCGCAACAGCCTCGACATCTTTGTCACCACGTCCACTGAAACAGACAACGATTGTCTGATCGGGCGACATCGTTGGAGCAAGCTTTCGCAGCTCTGCAAACGCGTGTGCCGTCTCAAGCGCGGGAAGTATCCCCTCGCGTCGGCTTACCCATTGAAGCGCATCGAGAGCTTCTTGATCATCCACCGCAGCATATTCTGCGCGGCCACGGTCCTTCAGCGATGCATGCTCAGGTCCAACACCCGGGTAATCAAGTCCAGCGGACACACTGTGTGCTTCAGCGATCTGACCATGGGCATCCTGCAACAGATACGTCAATGAACCATGCAGGACACCGGGACGACCAAGTGAGAGCGTCGCCGCGTGGCGCGCGGTCCCGATACCGTCTCCGGCCGCTTCCACGCCGATCAGACGTACGCTTTCATCAGAAACAAACGGATGGAACATGCCCATCGCATTGGAACCGCCACCGACACACGCAAGGACGACATCCGGGAGGCGACCAGTCCGCTCAATCATTTGAGCGCGCGTCTCGCGTCCGATGACGCTTTGGAAGTCCCGAACCATGGCGGGATAAGGATGCGGACCGACAACACTTCCGATGATGTAGTGGGTATCCGCCACATTGGTTACCCAGTCACGAAGGGCTTCATTCGTCGCATCCTTGAGTGTCTTCGTTCCGCTCTCGACCGGCCGCACTTCAGCGCCGAGGAGCTGCATCCGGAACACGTTAAGCCGCTGACGTTTGACATCTTCAGCGCCCATGTAGACGCAACATTGAAACCCAAACTTCGCACAAACGGTCGCGGTAGCGACACCGTGTTGGCCTGCTCCCGTTTCCGCGATGATGCGCGGCTTGCCCATTTTTCGGGCCAGAAGAATTTGTCCAATGGTGTTGTTGATTTTGTGTGCGCCAGTATGACAGAGGTCTTCACGTTTGAGGTAAATCTTCGCGCCACCCAGCTCATTTGTCAGATTCTCAGCAAATGTCAGAGGCGTTGGTCGGCCTACATATTCCTGAAGATGCCGATCGAACTCAGCAATAAACTCGGGATCGGTGCGCGCTTCTTCGTAGCGTCGTGAAAGTTCATCGAGCGCAGGTACAAGCGTCTCGGGAACGAAGCGTCCACCGAAAGGGCCAAAGTGGCCACGTGCATCCGGTTCGGATGAAAAGGAAGGTCCTTGAATCAGCGAAGACATGGGCGAAGTGTACCACCGTGATGCCCTATTTTCTGCCACCCCATAGGCTTGAAAACACAGGGTAAATGTATACTAACTCTCGTGTCCGACGCCATAAAACTGACATCCACAATCGTCGATTCCGACGGTCTCTCCATCCATTGGCAGCAGGCGGGAAGTCAAGTCCCGGATGTCCTTTGCATTCATGGATTTTCAAGCTCATTTCGCCGTAACTGGTACGGAGCTGGCTGGGTCAGAGCCTTTCTGGATGCTGGTTATTCTCCGTTTGGGCCTGATCTCCGTGGCCATGGTCAGAGTGACAAACCGCACGTCCACGGTGCCTACTTCCCATTGGTCCACATGGATGATCTTCTTGCCGGCCTTACCGTATTGGATGCAGATCGCGTGCATGTCGTCGGGTTTTCGATGGGAGCGGCCGTCGCATTACAGTTTGCAATGCTTCACCCTGAGAAGTGCAAATCACTTACCCTCATCGGCGTTGGTGACAAGATCATTGACACCTATCCTCCGCCCATGGAGCCGATGTGGATCGCGGATGCCCTCTCAACATCGCGGCCAGACTTGATTTCATCGTCGATTGGACGGACATTCCGAACCTTTGCAGAGCGGGGTCAGAACGACTTGGATGCCCTTGCAGCGATGATGCGAACCGGCGGCTGGCCCGGTCGTATTATGGAAAAGCGCCCATTGACGGTACCAACGCAGCTAATTCTTGCGGAGCGGGATACCTTTATGCCGACATCCATTCACCTCATCGATGCCATCACGCCACAAAACGTGATTGTAGTTGAAGGGACAGATCACCTTAGTCTGGCTCTGTCACAACAAGCGGTTACATGTACTGTGAACTTTATTGGAGCTGCCAATGTTTCGTTGTAATGTGGTTCAAACAGCACTCGTCCTGATGACGGCGACGTGCACGGGAGTACGCGCCTGGGCACCGGAAGCCATCCACTACGAGCGTATCATCGGGCAAGGAGTGGTCCTCAAGCAGGATCTTTATCCTGTCGATCACCCTGCCGGTCCGCTTGCTATCCATACATTTGATGTTGACACGCACGTGCCGGGCGTTCGGATTAGTGCGGCCCTTGCTGGTGACACGGTCTGGGACACAGATGCCACATTAGGACGGGAAGTCGTTTCTAAACTGGCAACCAGGCGGAAAGCACTCGCAGCCGTGAATGCCGGTTTCTTTCCGTTTGCTGGAAACCCGATTGGCCTCCATATGGAGGATGGAAACCTCATCACAGAGCCAACCAAGCAGCGTTCATCATTTCTTCGGCTGAAAAATGGCTCCTACGCGATCGCCTCGTACGCCTTCAAGGCCACAGTTACGATTGGTGCCGTTTCCATTCCACTGAATGGGCTTAATCGAAAGCCAGAGGCGATGGCAGAAAACATCGCGTTTACATCACAGTTCGGCAAGGAAACGATAAAGCTTGATAATCGCTACTGGCTCCAGCTGGATATTCCAAACGGCTCACTACAAACGGGTAGTGTGAGTGGTCGCGTGTCGCTGACCGAAAAAGTCCCACAGGTGATGATTCCGGCAAATACGGTCGTAATCGCCATCGGCCAACAGACTTTTGACTTACTAAGACCAATCATCGTCGACGGAAGCACAGCGGTCGTGTCTTGCGAGCTAAAGCCTCTCGATGCCGATGCGCCGCTTGCCGAAGAAATTTCGGATGCAGTTACTGGGGCTCCTCGCATCCTTACAGACGGAAAAGTAGATGTTCGGAACAAGAGAGAGAAAATGTCGGAGTCGTTTAGTACGGTTCGGCATCCACGGACAGCTGTTGGAATCCGCCCGGATGGCAGTGTCGTGCTTGTAACCGTCGATGGTCGTCAAGCGACTCTTAGCCGCGGTGCGTCGCTGTCGGAGCTTGCGGCAATCCTGATTTCACAAGGGGCAACGCAAGGCTTAAACCTCGATGGCGGTGGAAGTAGTGCTGCCATCGCGAGAAACCTGGTGGTGAACTCACCATCGGATGGTTCTCAGCGTCCTGTCGCGGATGCACTCCTCATTTCAGGAGAGCATCCTGCAGGAAGCACAGAACCATTCGCAATCACGGGGCTCGCGCAAAGCCCATTGGCGATTGGCGATGTGAGTGATCTTAAAGACACCAGCGGACGCCCGGTGGAGACGGGAATCTGGGGCACGGATGGTAAGGGCGTTTTCATCGACCAGGGAGGCAGACTCCGTGTGATGCGAGCTGGAACAAGCAAAATTTCGATCGCGTACCCCGGCAAAGAAGCCTTGGCAACCGTGAAAACAATCGACCCTAATCCACCCGTGAAGCCTAAATCCCCGCCAGCAAAGTAAGAAAACTCGCTTAGTCCGCCTTTTCTACGTATTGGATAGCATCTTGTGTTGGCTTATCGCGATAGAACGCGCGGACTGTGCCAACACTAAAGACATCGAAGGCTATCAGAGCTGCAATGACAACCGCCGCAGCGCCTGTATGGATACGCGAGTTCTTGATTCGTTCAATAACACCCGTAACTACGAGTGCACCACCGAGTGCGGCAGCGATCGAGTAGCGCCCCGTCGAAAACACGACATCCCAGTCTGAGTACAACAGCTGCTGCAGAAGCCCTGTGACGGCGAGCACGATTGCCAGCAATCCAGCCAACCGTACGACGATCGATTCTGCTGGAACGCCCGGCAACATTCCTCGTCGAGCCTTGCTGACGACATCCAAATTGATGAGGAGAACCGCAAGCGACAATAAAATACTGATACTCGACCACGTGACCAAATCAATCCCCATGTGGAATTGCATTAGCCACATCGGAATTGCGGCACAGCCCCCAACCCACAACAGGATGACAGGTGCACTCAGCGTTACACCGGCGCCTTGAACCTGGATACCTGTCCCGAGAAGCTGTCCCAGTGAATGGGATGCATCCAACAGCGGTCTATGGAATGTCCTGATAAGTGGCACTCCAAGCGTCATCTGGTTGATCAGCATCCACATCAATACAGGAAGCGCTATGCCGGGAATGAGCATTAGCACTGACTTCTTCATTGAAGCTTTGGACAGTGTGACCATTAGGAGTCCTGGAAGCCAAATGCCAGCAGTCAGTCGGGTTACCAAGGCAAGTCCAAAGAGAGCTCCAGCGAGAATGTACAGCTGGTTTTTAGCCGTCTGCTTGGTCCAAATACCCACATACAACGCTGCCGTCACCAATGCCATTGCCATCGGCTCGTTCGAAATGTTTCCATGCATGTGACCGAACATCGGCGTAAACGCCATCACGGCCGCACAGACAAGGCCTGCCGTTTCTTGTTTGAAGGTGAGTTTTACAATGCAATACGAAAACCAAATGCTGATGGCACCAAATAGCAAACAAAGCCACCGGATGGACATTATTCGAATCGATGGTGTGGCACCGCCGAGCGCCTTCCATACAGTGGCAGCCACGGCATAGAAAAGTGGTGGGTGCTGCGCCTGGTAGGACACGTACTGCTCAGGATTATTTCTGCGATCTGGTGATGGCTTCGGGATTCCCTTTCCAGCAGCGATCGATTCGATGTAAATCTGATGCTCTTTTTCATCCGGGCCGAGTCCGTACAAATGGGTCTCACTTGCCATCGATGCCGGTAAGTTGTCAGGGAGTTGTATCCCTTGGAGCGGTGTCGCACTTAGCCATTGGAAGCCAACTGCGATGTAAATGCTGATCAACACCACCATCAAAACATTGCTACGTTGCTTCATTGGGATGCGAAACCTCCACCGAGGAGCTGCTTAATGGTCAGGAGCCCCAAAATCACAGCGGGAGTGTAGGCTAACCACTGCAGCTTTGATAGATGCTTCCATCCAACAATCGTAAGCACCGAGATTGGAAGGAGTGCGGGTAGAAAATAGCGTCCCTGTGCCTGGAAAACCTGAGAGATAAAGGCATAGTAAAACGGCATGATTACGATTGGAACAAGGAGCAATGCGCTCATCAATGGGACATTCACTCGGTTTTGTGGATCACGAAATGCGCGGATGATTCCTACTAATGCGGGCGTGATGACAAACATGATGCCAACAAATGGCAACGGCTCCCCAGCGAATCTGCTGAGCGGTGTATTTGGGTGAACAAAATACCAAAACGATGCAAGAGACCTCACAGCGACTTGCCGGATGTAGTCTGCATGCGACCATCCGGCAACCTTCTCGATATCAGCTGGACTGAAATTCGGCCCGGTCGCAACGTAAATGGTCCGTGCAAGTGGATCCGCATAGAGACTGAGGTTTCGCAGCCACATCGGGGAAGTCAAGATTCCAACGCAAACAAGCATCATGGCGAATTGGCTACAAAACTTCACAGTCAGTCCCGTAGTCTTGATTTTGTAAACGGCTGCCACGATCACCAACCACGGCAGTAACTGAAGGACAGTTAGCTTTGCATACAGTCCAGCGGTGATTGCAACTCCCAACAGAATAAGAGCACGAAGCTCGACATTCTTACTTCTGATGACCGTAAGTGCTTCACCGATGATAATCGCACAGAGCAAGTGCGTCAGCGCATCGTTGGACACGGCCCCACCAAGCTGAGCTTGTACCGGCAGCACACACAGGAATGCTCCAAGGGGGCGCACAAAGTCATCCCCAAACTGGGTACCAATCCACTTGCAGCAATATGCAACAGTCATTCCGGCAAGGATCGCCGACAGGAGGCGGATAACCAGAAAGTCACCACCAAGCACTTTGAGAATCGCTGCGAGCAAGTAGAACATCGGTGGCTGATGGGCTTCATCCCGGCTAAGGGCACCTTCCGGAAGCTCGGTCATCCCTGTCGCACGCTGGATGGAACTGAGGACATTTCCGGGAAGAGGTGCTCTGCCAGGCGGAGGGACAAAGACTGGCAGACGCTTTGTCGTGCTGATCAGGCGAATGTTATCCCAGTGAGCTGCTTCATCTGGATTATTGCCAAATGGAACCATCGCCACGAAGAGAACGGATACAAGAAACGCCAACACTCCGAGGACTGCGTGTGTTGGAATCTGTTTATTGGATGTTGATGCCATAGACAACGGTTTCCTGTCCTTCTCTTCCAAAACTTACGAGTGGTGTAAAGCGTCCGGATACCACGGCATCATCAACCAGGTCTCTCCAGCCACCGGATACAGATCCCTTATCAGCGCTTCGATTGGCATTGTTGATGAGCACAGTTGTGTAGCCACGTTGCTTCAATTCTCTGGCGAGTGCAGCAGAGTCCGTAAACGAAGCCCACGGAAGCAATCCATCCGCGTGGTTCGGCTCCGCCCAGAGAATCTGCCGATCGATGAAATATCCCCGAACCTCATCGAACAGAGCCACTTTTGCATCGATGGGAGTGTTTTGATTAATCCATACAGAGGCTCTGCCCAGTGGTCCCAGGCGCCGAAAGATCTGCTCCTCCCGAGATTGGCGTGCTGTCAGAGTATTAATGCCATCCGTGATCAGGGGCGAACAAACTGATAACGTCCAGACAAAACAAATGGCTGTTATGCCCGCAAGTGTGACCCGAAGTGGCTTGGTTGCATTTGCGAAGACGACACCCATCAGCACCGCAGCACAGGGAATGCCAGGGAGCAGGTACCGCGTTTGTTGCATCAAAACAAACCAACTTGCCCCGATTCCAAGTCCAAAGAATAGTATCGAAAGCGATTCCCGTGACAGCTTGGGAGCCACCCAAAGTAAGCCGACGAGAGCAATCACCAATGTAGGGGCGAGGCCAAACTGAACGTATTCCGTAAAAATCCAGGGTCGTTGCCCGACGAGCAAAGCTTCATTGACCAGATTCCACGGTGCCATAAGAGCATCGACAGGCTTCTTACCAAGTCCAAACGCTGCCTGATCTGCGGCGTAGCGGGCTGCATGTTCGGCTGTCCAATATTTGCCACCGAAGATTTGATAGAAGTACGGGTATACCGGATTGCCTGTGTAGAGAAATGTCTTGATGTACCAAGGGCTACCGACAGCCAAGGCGAGCCCGCCCCAGATAGCGGCATGACTTACTGTCGTTCCGAGCTGCGTCTTTCGGATGAAAAATCCATAGGAAAGCATCCCGGCTAGGATCATCCCCCAGAACAGCAAGACAGTCATCTTTGTTCCAAGGGCGCAGCCCATGAGAACTCCACTGAGGAGTAGCATTTGCAATCGCTGCGACTGACTTGGTGTCGTCTCGCTTTCCGTCTTCATCAGAAGAAGGAGAATTGATAGCGATGCCCACACGAAGAGCGTCGTGGCAATGTCAACATAGGCAACCGTCATCTCCCAAAAAACCATCGGGATAGAGAGCAAAGCCCCAACCGCTATCAGGGGAGCGAATTTGTTGTTTGGGATTAGGCGTCGCGATGTTGCATACACACTGATGGCAAGTGAAAGTCCGCAGAGCGTATGCAGCCACTTTGCAGCGGCTTCGCTTCCTGCCGACAGCATCGCCATATAACCGAGCTGCATCGTAAAGGGAAAGTTCGAGTGATGGTCGTACGGAATGAAGTGGATGCGTCCGGCTCTTAGCCATGTCCTCGGAACTGCAAAGTGGTAGGAGAGCGTGTCCCATTCCAGCGTTCCCGGAGGCGCTGAAGCGCCAACCCCAGCAGCCAGAATCATGATTAGAACCAGCCCTAGTGCTAGGGATCCATGGAGGCTGAGCCTCGGAATGCTAAGTTTTAGCTGTGGTTTGTGACGTGTCAACCCGACCAGCCACGAGACGACTCCTATGGCGCAAATTGTCCCCCAGATTGCCATCGGCCTCGCTTGACCTGCAAGCCCAACAGCCATCACGGCAAGTGGAAGCAAACCCGTTCCGACGGTCCATGCAAGTGCAGTTCGCTCAAACGGTCGCCAAGCCCACGACGGTACCAAGAGACGGCCGATCCCGATGGCTGAAAACGACCATGTCAGGATTGCAATTAGACTTATCAGTATCATTGGCTGTTTATCCGGTGCCTATGCAGGCTTTTGTGCTGCAAGCTCCATCACTTCCCCTTGAATGACATCCCCGAGCATATCGGACAGGCGCTGCTGGCCGATGAAGAGCTTGGTTCTAAGGCTTCCATCCTTGTCCGTCACTCCGGAACCAGGGTCATCATTGTCACCGAGAGGCCGTCCAGATACCGCGCGCATCGCATAACGAAGCGATTGCAGACTATTCACCAATGGCTGGAAGTGAGTACTTTTCAGATAAAACCCGGATTCCTCGATGATGCGCTGGAGCGAGCGAGGGTTAAACCCCCAGAAATGCCGGGGCAAATCGAGTGCATACCAGCACGACCCGAAGAGGCTTGATTCCAGTGAGCCTGCATTTGGCACAGCGATGTACAGGATTCCACCGGGCTTTAGAAGCGTATAGGCGCGCTCAAGGTCCCGGCGAGGGTTTCCGACATGTTCAAGACAGTGGATAAACGAGATGACATCGAACTGTTCACCCGTATCAAAGGAATGTAAGTCGCCGATGAAAGGATTGACACACGTCCGGCCAAATGCGAGCTCGGCGGCGACAGGGTCGGTTTCGATGCCATTCACATCAAACCCGGCGCGCTGCATGGCAGCCATTACCCGTCCATCTCCGCAGCCAACATCGAGGAAACGGCCACAATTGCGATCCGCCGTCTTCAGAATCCGCTTGGCTATATGATCTGCTGCATACTGAAGTCGAGTGTTAAGACCACTGTCACCTGCATCCCCCTCTGCTCGCGCATACGTGACTGGCGCATAGTGCTTTGCCATCGTTTCATGGGATGGCCTCGGATCGAGCCGTACGGTTCCACAGCGGATGCACTTGACGGCATGAAAGCAGCGTGGCCCTCCCAGCAGGTGGTCACCAGCCAGACGCCAATGCTTCGCGCCACGCGTTCCACAAACGCAACAAGATAGCGTAGTTTCAGCCCAGCCCATACTCATTCTGTACCATCCAATGCGATCATCGAATAATCAACAAGAACTGAATCTTCAAACACGGCCATTCCGGCAAATCGTCCAAACGATCCTGCTTGCAATATCGGAATACCATTCACCACTTCGGGTTCTGTATGAAGCCTATGCGAGTGGCCACTTATAATAATATCGACATCAGGTGCAGCCTCTGCCAACGCTCTGTCAGCCGCGATTCCGATATGTGTCAGTGCGATGAGAACATCAACCTCGGATCTAAGACTTTGTGAAAGGGTCTTGACTGTCTCTATGGGAGGTTCGAAGACCGTATCCCATGCGATGGACATTTTGGAGCGTCGGGTGACCATCGGTACGGTTACCCCTATGACACCAATCTTTAGACCAGCCCTCTCTACACAAATATGTGATGTGAACGGTAGAGAAGCGGTTCCGCTTTTAGAGACCTGATTTGCAGACAGAACTGGGCAAGGCGCTCCTGCGAGCTTTCCGCGAACCACGGATAGCATCGGGTGTGTTTCCCGATTTCCTACCGTGATGGCATCATAGCCAACACGGCGCATTTCGTTCCAAATGCGTTCCTGTCCAATACTTGCCCCAAGGTTTCCTGCTCTTATGCAATCTCCCGCATCCAGGACAAGATGTGGATACGGGCATGATTCAACAATCCCGACAAGGCGATTGGCAGCATTGGGGGACAGCCGGTCATGAAAATCATTCGTGTGGATGATCCCCCATTTACGCATTAATCTTCGTCCTTGGCATTGGAGCGACGCGCAATAATCTTGACAGGTGTTCCCTCGAACGCGACATGTTTACGAAGCTGATTCTCCAAATATCGTAGATACGTAAAGTGCAGACTTTCCGGATCGTTGACTTTTAGGATGATCGTCGGAGGTTTCACGGAAACCATCGTTGCATAGCGCAGCTTCAACGTGTGGCCCTTGTGGCTGGTTGGTCGTGCATCCACGGCATCACGGAAAATACGGTTCAGTTCACCGGTGGTAATACGCATCGCGTTCGCATCCGCCGCATCAAGACATGCTTCAATCAGCGGACCGATACCACTACAGGCCTTTGCCGAACAGAATGCGACAGGCGCATAGCTGACGTAAGGCATTTCGTCGCGAATGTGCTGCGTGACAGCGGTCATCGGTGCCTTTTGTGGGTAAGTTGCCAAGGCTTTCGCACGTCCAAGGTCCCACTTGTTGACAGCGATTACAGCTGCTTTACCTTCTTCGTGCGCAAAACCAGCAACGCGCTTGTCTCCATCGAGGAGACCTTCAATGCTATCGACGACTGTGATTGCAACATCGCACCGCTCGATCGCACGCGTGGCTCGGAGCACAGAGTAATACTCAACCGTACCTTGTATTTTCCCTGCTCGGCGGATACCGGCGGTATCAACAAGAACAATCTTACGCCCATCCCATTCAAATGGAGTATCAACTGCATCACGTGTCGTACCCGCAATAGGACTTACAATCGCGCGCTCTTCACCAAGAATCGCGTTCAGCATCGATGACTTGCCAACATTGGGTCGTCCAACGAGCGCGATGCGGACGACATCACTTTCGATCTGTGGCTCTGGAACCATCGCAGGAAATGCTTCCACGATGTCATCAAGCAAGTCAGCAACACCACGACCACCGAGCGCACTGATCGGATAAATCTCACCAAGTCCAAGGGAATAGAATTCGGATGAATCCTGTGCCCTCTTTATGTTGTCAGCCTTGTTAATGGCGAGGAACATCGGAGTTCCTTGCGCTCGCCGAAGCTGATTAGCAAGCTCAATATCGTTCGGAGTTACGCCCTGTGTCGCATCACAGACGATGAGAATGACATCGGCTTCTTCCATCGCGACTTCGGCCTGAATCCGGATCTGCACCTGCATAGGGTCTTCAGCATCCATCGAGATTCCGCCGGTATCGATGAGGGTGTACTCTCGACCGTTCCATTCACCATCGGCGTAGAGGCGATCTCGGGTGATGCCCGGGGTGTCCTCGACAATGGCGATACGTCGCCCTGTAAGGCGGTTGAATAAAGTGGACTTGCCGACATTCGGTCGGCCAACTACTGCAACGATGGGCTTTGGCATCGATTTCCTCCCGAGTGTACGGCTAATTTTGGCTTGGCAGTGTACCACGTTGGATGCCTTAAACGATGTGTGAAACCTACGGGGATGTTCAACTGTCTATTCCACCGTGAACACAACCCACGGGCGATTGGCTCCATGCGGATTTGCAGTTATAGCCGTACTTGCGATGGTCCCAACGACAGCATCTTCAGCGCCTCCACCACCGCCCGAGCGGCCAAATTACTTTGCGCTTTATCCACCACCAGAAACCAAGCGCGAGGTGCCATCATTGGCATTTCCAGCCACAAGCACGCGGCACCCGGACTTGTTTTCACCGGTACCCTACTTCAAACGAAAATTCAATCTCCTTACCGATATGTCACTGGACTTCAGGGCTGTGGATGGTCAATTTCCTTCGCCCGTAGATGCGTTAGAGGGCGTCCGTTTTACGATTGATGGAATTGTTGCCAACCCAAAATCTGGCAATGAGCAGGGTGGTATCCGCCTACAGCTCGTTCGGGAACCCAACAGTTCAACAGAGCGTGTTGTGACATCCGAGCTCTACGGCCATTACCGCTTTGAGCTGCCAGGAGCCACTGCAACAGCACGCGCAGGTCAGTTTGTTCTACCTTTCGGTTTATCCGCGGTGTACGACACATCGATGCATCCCTTCAGAAGTCTTTACAGCGAATCTATCGGAATCCGTATTGACCGTGGAGCGATGATCGAAGGAGAGTTCGGCCCCTTCCACTATGCGGGGAGCATTACAACCGGCACGGGTCCAAATGCCGATCACGCATACACCAAAACAGTCCTTTCGGCGCGACTTGATAGGCACTTCCTCACACAATCAGGGCGGATACAAATCGGCGGCTCGATGCTCACAGGTCGCTTACCGGACAATGGGCCGTTTGCGCAGAGTTTACTTTCCGGCAGCACACAGGCATCTCCGACCATTGTAAAGTCCAGATTTGCAGCCGATGCACAGTACTTTGTCGGAAAGTACGCAGCCCGCGGTGAAGTCGTGTTTGGCGCTGATGAGGACGCTCCTGTTTGGGGCTTTTATGTGGATGGACGTATGGGCATTTCCGCCCGCGAAGGACTTTACGCTGCCATAAAGCGGTGGGACTATCGAAACCAGCCTCTGTCCAAATTTGAGTCTGCGATTGGATACGAGCGGACTGCGGGAAGACACCTGACGTTTCGCGCCCTTGTTATTCTGTCGCGCGTCGACCCGCTGGATGGACCAAACCGTACATTGATTACGCGGTCTACCGTGCTACAAAGTTTTTTGAAATTCTAAGACCGGTATAAATCGCCCACTTTCTTACTAAGTGTTTACAGTGCCGCACCGCACTTAGGGCATGGTTTGTACGGCGATGCTATGAATGCACCGCATACACTACAGTAACCGGATTTGTCAGGAAGAGTCTCTTCGCCACCTTCCGGCATCGGATCCCCTTCAAACAACTTCGAGAGGTCATACTTATCTTGGCGGGACTGCCGAAGTGTGACAATCCCGTACCAAACCCCGACAATGCCGCTGACAATGACCATCACACCATAGACCCGCGTCGCCGGGCTCAGGAGAAATGCGGTGCCCATCGCAACAAGGACACATCCCGCAATAAGCCCAAGATACTGGCGCACGTTACCCGTTTTCCTCGAGGGCAGCAGCACCGAGCTGCGGCGCAATACCGATGTACGTTTCTGGACGCAGCGCTTTCAGACGAGCAAGGGCATCCTCTGACAACTCCAACGTCTCAAGGAATGCAAGCATGCCTGCCGCATCCACACGCTGCCCCCGTGTAAGCTCCTTGAGACGCTCATAAGGACGGTCAAGCCCTTCGACACGCATCACGGTTTGGATGGGTTCAGCCAGCACTTCCCAGTTTCGATCCAGCTCTGCCAGCATAAAGGTGCGATCAGCATCCAGTTTTCCGATGCCACGTCCCGCCGCGACCAGAGCCAACAACGCGTGTCCAAACGCAGTACCTACCGCCCGGATTGCACTTGAGTCACTTAGGTCGCGCTGCAGACGTGAGACTTGGAGCTTTGCACCAAGGTGTTCGAACAAACTGACAGCAAGCCCGATATTTGCTTCGCTATTTTCAAAGTCGATGGGATTGACCTTATGCGGCATCGTGCTCGACCCGATCTCACCCGCTACCGTTTTTTGACGGAAGACTCCAACGCTGATGTAAGACCAGATATCTCTATCGAAGTCCAGGAGGATTGTCAGGAAGCGCGACCAAGCGTGGAAGAGCTCAGCCATGTAGTCGTGGGACTCGATTTGGGTCGTCAATGGGTTGTACGTCAAGCCAAGTCCTGTGACAAAGCGCTCGGCGATATCTGGCCAGTTTGCATCCGGGAATGCAACCACATGTGCATTAAACGCCCCAACAGCACCGTTGATTTTGCCTAAGAATGGGATGGACTTGATCTGTGTGAGCTGTCGGTTCCACCGATGGACAAATACAGCTAGTTCTTTACCAAGAGTGCTTGGGCTTGCGGGCTGACCATGGGTTCGGGAAAGCAGAGGGGCATCGAGGAGCGGTACCGCAAGGCTACGAACCTTGCCAACAACCTCTTCGGCCTTCGGAAGCAACACATTCGCAATTGCCCCCTGCAGCATCAGTGCATGGGAGAGGTTATTGATGTCCTCCGATGTACATGCGAAGTGAACCCATTCGGACAAATCTTCGAGGGATGTCCCCGCGAGGTTACGCTTGATCCAGTACTCAACCGCCTTTACATCGTGGTTGGTCGTCCGCTCAATTTCCTTGATGCCTGCTGCCGCTTCGTTATTTATGCTGCCTGCAAGGTTTCGGAGGAGCTGAATCTCATCCGTATGCATTGCCCGTATCGCCGGTAAGGAAGGTTCGGATGCCAAATGAATCAGCCACTCAACCTCAACCGTGACCCGTGCGCGAATCAGCGCGACTTCGGAGAGATACTCCTTTAGGGGCGCAACACTTGTTTCGTAGCGGCCATCTATGGCAGACAATGCATCAATAGACATTCTTTACTCTAGCTTCCTAAACCATCCAGCGTCGTTGCACGCACACCCCATGTCCCACCCCAGACATCCCCTGGAGACAGCCTCGTGAGTCCCCATTCAGGGTGATTAAAGCCATCGGATGCACAGCTCATCGGCTCAATCGCGAGTGCCCGACGTTTCCGTCCCTCAACCAGCGTATCCCCGGTGAAGAGCACACAGTTTGGATACGCATCCACATCCATCCAAACTTCGACTTTCAAGTCTTTCCCAGTTAGACAAACGACAGGCTTGGTGCCTAGAGGCGATACGAAACAGTTGTCGATCACCTGTAACCCGATGAGACGGCTCCTTCTGAAATCAACTCCTGCAGCCGCAACATCCAGAATGGTTCCCGTAGGAATCAGTTCCTCGAACTCAAGCACTCTGTCAAAGGGAACCGTCAACGAACACGTATCGACAAAATCATCCCCTGCAACAAAGTAACTATGGAATCCAATCGCAAACGGTGCGCATTCCTGCGAGAGGTTCTCAACAGTTGCCGTGACTTCCAAGCCCGTTTCAGTGATCGTGTATTTGAGCTGTAAGCGTAAGGCAAACGGATACCCGACAACCGGATCTGTCTGAACACCAACCACAACTTCTGTGTTTGATTGCGTAACAACATCCCACTGCAGAGTGCGCACAAACCCATGGATAGCATGAACCCCAGAGCGCTCATTCAAAGTCAGTGAATAGTCCTTACCATCGAACTGGTAACACCCGTGGTTGATTCGCCCAGGAAACGGCGCAAGGATATCTCCCTCGGCACCGATACGGCTGTCGAAATCCACATACGATGTCGTGATCGGGTGACCATGCAGCCAAAGTCCTTGTAACCCACCGCCGCGGAGGGAGACATCGGCTTTATATCCAAAACCGGAAATCGAAATGGACTTCATTACAGTCCCCTCGCTGCCATCCAAGCGGCACATACATCAAGTTTGTCTGTGCCTATCCAGCTCACACCGGCAGCATCCAGAATTCTCCAACCGGCTGGCGTATCTGGTAAGCCCCAAAATCTGGATTTAATTCCGAGGTCATCTGCGCGACGCACATAGTCGGACAACCAAGCCCGATGCTGGCGTGAGATGAGACCGCTTCCAAACCAAGGGATATGCGAAAGCCAGGCTTCGCTGACCATCCGAAAAACACCCGGTTGTGGCGACTTTAGATCATCTACCCGTGCATCGACAAAGATGTTTCGCTCGCGTCTTGCAGCCAGCTGACGCGTCGGTCTATCGCCAGAAAGGATGATTTCCAATGCATTCGGGATGTATTCCGCGCTACTTCCGTGGCTCAGCCAGCGTTCATAGGGCTTCAATGCACGGTCAAGTACAGGAAGAACATCGGCGGAATTCGCTTTAATGTCAATCATCAGTTGAAAGGTAGAGATTCCTGGCTGAACACTCCCGGTTCGCTGTATCCGCTCCATCATCGGTCTCAGATAGAGTGCCTCTAGCGTTCTTTCTGGACGTACATCCTTGCGGTCATGAGCGACCAAAAGTTTGCCGTCAACGAGGTAGATGTCTGCTTCAACGGATGCAAATCCGGCATTTAGCGCATCAACCAGTGGTCGAGTGTGTTCGTAATCGTTGTGCGAATGTGCCCGTGCGTGAACGTTCATAACATTAGCCTTCTTGAGAAACGCGCCAGCCGATATCCCGGCGGAATTGACCACCATCCATATGAATACGATCCAGTGCTGCATAAGCCCTCTCACGGGCTTCCTCGAAGCTGTCACCCGTTGATGTAACCGTAAGGACTCGTCCACCACTTGAGTGAATGGTGCCATCCTCGGTCAAGCGAGTCCCAGCGTGAAACACTGCTACTGCATCAAGCTTTACAGCATCTTCCAAGCCCGAAATGACATCGCCTGTCCGAACAGCCCCAGGATAACCATGCGCCGCGAGAACAACAGTAACGGCGCTGCGGCGAGAAAATACAACATCGATTTGGTCTAGACGCGCATCCACACACGCATTAATGACTTCGACCAAATCAGTTTCAAGCAAAGGAAGAACGATTTCCGTCTCGGGATCGCCAAAGCGGCAGTTGTATTCAAGGCACATCGGTCCATCAGGAGTCAACATGATGCCAGCAAACAATACACCGCGGTACGGAATCCCGGTTGATTTGATGGCACGGACAACTGGTTTGATG
>CAIYBQ010000271.1 GCA_903924445.1 uncultured Armatimonadota bacterium
ATCGTCTCTTTGACAACATGATCTATGCGGATAGCCGCTTGGCAGTAGATGGTGCATTCAAGACGCCAATGCTGCGTAACGTGGCACTGACCGGACCGTATATGCACAACGGTGGCTATGCGACCCTGCATGAAACCCTCAACAACTATCACCGTGGTGGCGACTTCGGCATCGAGAACATGCCTAACACAGCTCCTGAGCTTGGCTTGATCGGTCTCGTCACTGTCTTCGACAAGCGTGACATCCTTCAGTTCATGCTTGAACTAACCGACCCACGTGTTGAGAAGATGAGCGCTCCATTCGATCACCCTGAGCTACGCATCCCAAATGGCCACACCCTCAAGGCTGGAACAACATCCACTCTGGTAAACAATGGTCAAGGCAACGCAACGGACACGATGATCACGATTCCTGCAACCGGTAAGCTTGGAGGAGCACCGCTCCGCCGCTTCCTCGGAAACATGGAAACACGTTTCTTCCAATAGGTTCGGTTTCACGAAAGCACCCTCCCAGGCAAACGCTTGGGAGGGTGTTTTTTTGTTGCTATTCGCAGCGTGTAGACAGACAGTGAGATGATGAGGGCAACGCAACGGACACGATGATTACGGTTCTTCCAATAGGTTAGGTTTCACGAAAACACCCTCCCCGGCAAACGTCTGGGAGGGTGTTTTTTTATTTCTATACGCAGCGTGTAGACGAACAGAGAGTCAGGCAGCAGTAATGAATACCGACAGCTGTTATGTCCCGAGCTTTTTGGCCTCTAGAAACTCCCAGCGTGCATACACTTCTTCGACTTTTGTTTTGGCACCCGGCAATTGCTTGTTCCAAATCTCGGCTAAGCGTGCCGCATCGGATGCAACCGCATCTGTTGTCATCAACGCCTCCAAGCGCACAACTTCCGCCTCAGCTGCTGCAATCGCATCATCGATGCTTGCTAGTTCACGACGCTCGCTAGACGAGAGCAAACTTCGCTGAGCGACAGGCTTTTCAACGGTTTTGGATTCGGGCTTAAACCCTGTGGCCTGCCGCTCGGTATAGCGCTCCATAAACTGAACAAAGTCAGCATACTCCGTGACACTCCCGGCATCGAAGTGCAGCACTCTGTTTGACACGGCATCCATAAAGTAGCGGTCGTGCGTCACAAGGATTACGCATCCTGGAAATGTCGATAGCGCCCCCTCAAGAACTTCAAGGCTTGCCAGGTCCAAGTCGTTTGTTGGCTCATCGACAATCAAGACATCCGCAACCACCGATGACAGCTTCGCAAGCAGCAGCCTCGCCTGCTCGCCACCGGAAAGCACACCAACCAGGCTGCCTAATTGATTTTCCGAAAAACCAAAGCGCTTTGCCCATGCAGTTACATGCCACGCGTGGCCATCGTGATGCACTGTGTCGCCATTGGGGCACAGCACATCACGAACGGTCCCCTTCATGTTTAGCTGAGCTCTCGATTGGTCAAACCATACGACCCGCAGCTTCTCAGCACGCATCAGGTCTCCGGCATCCGCCTCCAAATCACCCACCAGCACACGAATCAGCGTTGTTTTTCCAACCCCATTCGCGCCTACAAGGCCAATCCGGTCACCAGGACTTGCAATCAGATCCAAGCCATCAAATAGCTGCTTTCCTCCGAGGGATTTAGACAACCCTCTTGCCCGGATGAGCTCCTTTGTTGACCGCTGACTGGCTGCAAATGCCGTCTGCTTCACCGTGTTTTTCGCAGCGATACGCTGCTCAATCACATCCAAATCCGCCATCAGCTCATGGACATCCTGAATACGCCCCTTCGCTTTTGTCGTTCGGGCCTTTGCACCACGGCGTAGCCATGCAAGCTCTCGCCGGGCATCCCCAGACATAGCGTGCTGCTGCTTATCAAGCGATGCCATGTAATTCGCACGTGCCTCAAGAAAATCGGAGTAGGCTCCATCCACTTGGAGACAGCCATCCGCGTACACCGGGCCGAGTTCAATGATCCGGCTCGCTGTGTTCTCGAGAAAATAGCGGTCGTGGGTGATGGTGATGCTGGCAAAGCTGGCGCTTGCCAGCCAATCTTCCAGCCACTGAACAGCTTCAAGATCCAAGTGGTTTGTCGGCTCATCCAATAACATCACATCCGGCTGCCGTATCCGCGCAGCCGCCAGCGCGAGTCGCTTTTTCCAGCCACCTGAGAGCGTTGCGACGACGGCATCGCTCGTAAACCCACACATCGCCATCGCAATC
The DNA here is from genome assembly GCA_903924445.1 of uncultured Armatimonadota bacterium. Lineage (GTDB taxonomy): Bacteria > Armatimonadota > Armatimonadia > Armatimonadales > Armatimonadaceae > CAIRTT01. Next base: position 2,221 of record CAIYBQ010000271.1, read on the forward strand.
GCGACTTCCGTTACGATGTCGTCCACGCCGGCAGCTCGGGCGGCATCCAAGAGCACGCTTTCAATCGTGGCCCCTGCGGGAAATGTGTCATCCTGATTTACTCGGAGAACCCGCGTCCCCCGGCGCATCGAAAGGTCTCCCCCCGCTGGCTTTTCCTCTCCTGAGAGAATCTTTAGTAACGTAGATTTCCCCGAACCATTTGGCCCGATCAGACCGATTCGGTCTCCATCTCCGATGCCAAATGTGAGCGATGAAAAGAGCTGGCGACCCGCGATGCGGTAGCTGAGGTCACGAACAGAAAGGAGCGTTGCCATAGGTCCATAGTGTACGTCTGGACCGGTAATACTTACAGCAAATGTGAAGGTGATTACGACATCTATGGATGTAGCTGTGGCCAGCGCATCGCCAAAACGACCATTGTCGTACCGAAACCTGCTGCCGCATTAATGACTGGAAAGATTCGATAGTGGTTAAAGGCTACCTTTTCGGATGCTCCTCGCAGCAAGCAGGATGCAATCATCCCTAAATAGGCAACCCCTAAGGTCACGGCCCAGATCACGCCGTACAGCACATTGGAGAGCGTCACCCCAAGCAGCACGGCGCTCCCAAGCCAGCACACCCCGCAATAAATGAGTGCTCCACGGACGCCCAGCCAGGTCGCCGTCGTCGCGAGACCCGCCTTTTTGTCAGCAGTGACATCAGGGATAGCTGAAAATGTGTGCATCGCCATACACCAAAGCCAGCTTGCAGCGATTGCGCTAACCGGAATCGCCGATGTCGGTGCCCAAATGGTAGCCGCCATAAATCCAGGCATCGCGTATAAGACATTGCTGACTGAATCGAACACGGGACGTGCCTTGAAACGTAGCGGTGGGATGCTGTAACCAATACTCAGCACCAGAAAAATACCCATGAGGACAGCGGTGAGCATCGATTGTCCAACCACTGCCACGACAAGCGCTCCAAATGCGAGACCACACGCGACAACAGTTGACGCCCGCTGCTGTTTTTGCAAGCGGATTTCGTAGGATCCCTTTTTGTCGTTGTGGAGATCGGTGTCCGTGTCAGCGAGGTCATTCACTCCATAGATCAGCACATTGGCTGCGACCACAAAGAACAGCAGATAAATCCAAAAGCGAGGCGAAACAAATGTCGCATAGCTTGGAGCGGTTGCAAATGTCCCCAAAATGTATGGACCAACGGTGTACATCCAGAAGCGTGGCCGGCTGATGCGCACCGTATGCTTGATATCAGCGAGCACACTCGATTTAACTTCGGACAAGGTAGTCTCCCGTTGCGATCCACTTGTAACTAGTCAGGGCTTCGAGTCCAAGCGGCCCACGCGCATGTACCTTTTGCGTTGACACCGCAACCTCAGCGCCAAGGCCAAACTGACCACCATCGTGGAAGCGCGTGCTGGCATTGACAAACACTGCAGGCGAATCGACTTCCTGAACAAAGCGCGCGATGGCATCCGGGTCATCAGACAAAATCCCATCCGAGTGGCTTCCGTACTCCGCGATATGTGCGATTGCCGCATCGATGTCCCGAACAACAACCACATTACAATCCATAGACAGCCATTCGGTTTCTAAATCACCCATCTTGCCAGCGACAAACGGGATACCTGCATCCGCCAATGCAGCAGCAGCGCGATCGGAGGCATGCAAAGTTACACTCGCATCAGAGAGCGCACGACAAACCTGGCATCCAAGGCTCCTCATAGATGCATCATGGACAAGCACAGTATCCAATGCGTTGCAAACCGATGTCGTTTGTGTCTTTGCGTTTAACACGACAGAAAGTGCACGGTCATTCGAGACGGTTTTGTCGATGTAGATGTGGCAAACACCGGCCCCTCCGATGATAACCGGGACCGTTCCCTGCTGAGCGCACAACCGCCCAAGCGCGGCTCCGCCGCGCGGAACGATGACATCAACAAATTTATGCGCGCAGATCAGCTCTCGAACCCGTTCGCGGGCTACATCATTGATGAACTGAACGGCATCACGGTGCTCACCAAGGGCGCTACGAATCGCAGCTGCGAGCGCTTGGTTTGTACGTAACGTTTCGCTTCCCCCGCGGAGAACGACGGCGTTTCCGCTTCTAATGCACAGAGCGCTGATGTCTGTTGTGACATTTGGGCGGGACTCATAGATGACACCGACGACACCAAGCGGAATCGTGACCTTTTCAACGCAGAGGCCACTTGGCTGAATGCCCATCGGGTGATGCGTACTAAGCGGATCCGGCAACGCTGCCACAGCCTTGATATCAGTGACCATCCCGGCTATCTTCGACGTATTCAGCCGCAAGCGGTCGACGAGGGCCGCGGACATCTCGGCAGCTTCCGCCGCCACAACATCGATAGCATTCGCTTCTAAAATCGTAGCTACACGGGACTCAACTTCATCCGCGACAGCAAGCACAAGAGCCGCACGGGCATCCCCGCTGAGACTGCCAAGCGTACGCCCGGCCACTTTCGCGGCGCGTAACTGGGATTCGAGGTGCTCATCCATCAGGCAATCCTACCGGCTGCCCCAGTGGCTTGCCCACTAGAAGCGTGCTGAGACATCAAAGTTAAATGTGCGGGCCGAATAGGAATACGCAGCGTTGTCACGGTCCCGCAAGCGGGCAAATCGGACATCGAGTGTTGCGCCAAACAGCTGGGTTAGCCGAAAGTCAATGCCGAGACGCGCTTCGGTACGGTGGTAATTTGAGCTCGCATAATACGCACCCTGGCTACCACTCCCGGGAGAATTCGCCAGAGGATTGCTCGCGTTGAGGTCATTCAGCTCCACAAATGGGATAAAGCGCTTTGCGGGGACATCCACTCGGACCGTGATGACATCGTTGGTGCCCTGCTGCATGCTGAAGCTACCGCCGCCAATGCCTCCACCAAAGCCGCCACCGATGCCACCAATCCCACCTCCACCCATCATCGTGGATGACCCGAAGTTCATCCGCATAAAGCCCGTTCGAACCTGAAGGCCATCCGGGCGGCCATGCGTGGTCGTAAAGGACCAGTTGGTATTGTCAAAATCACCCTGTCCACCCACATAGCGGCCAATTTGCTGACTGACGGTGGCATTGACATTGAATTCAGGCGATGGTGAATATGTCAACAACAGGTCATTACTGGTCATATCGGTGTTGTCATAGTTTGGGACAAGCATGAGCGATGAGCTTCGTCGCACCTCGGCACGGATGGCCTGAGTTGGAGTGAAGGACAAGCGAATATCCCGTGTTCGGGTCTGCTGTCCCGTGGATGTCAACCCATTCGTGCCGCCGCCAATGGAGCCGCCGTTGCCATAAAAACCATCCAGGCTCTGCCCGTTTTGACTATCCGTCAGCTGCACATCCAGCTGCACCTTGTCCGGCGCAATCCAGTACAGCAGCGACATTTGATTGTCATTGGCACTGCTGGCAGTTCCGCCAGACCGGTTGCGGCTGGTCCCAAGGTTTGAACTAAGCGACAGGCGTGTGCTTGGCGTGAAGGTTGTGTTGAAGCGAATATTGGTGCTCGCACCATTAGTCATATTGGCATTTGCATTGCCATTTTGAATGCCGCCAAGGTAGCCACCACCCGTGTTACTGCTGCCCGTACCAACCGTTTGCGAATAGGCATTTGCAAACACCGAGCGCCCCTGACTCGTCGTCTGGTCAATCGTTAGCCCAAGCTGGACATTGGTAAAGCCCCAATCGATACCAACCGAGTCGCTCGCATAAGATGACCTTGTCGGCTGCGTCGTACTCGATCCCGTTCCAGTCCCAGTTCCAGTCCCCGTTCCTGTTGCGGTATAGGTCAGCCGCTGGCCGGTCTGATTATGACTTGCCCGTACAACGGGAGCCTGTCCCCCCTTTGGAGCTTTCAACTTTTGGCTGACGGTGAAGCCAAGACCTGTCGAATCAGAGAGCGATGTCGGCGCGGTCGGCGTTGTACCAGTCGCCGAGTTACTGTAGATGTTCGGAAATTGGCTGGCAAGAAAGTTACCGCTAAGGTCTGTTGACTCGGTCGGCGCAAACCTCCACTGCGTCTTCAGTTCCCTGCCCGTGCGCAGAAATGCGCCCGCCGTGGAGTCAACGCTGGAGAAGCCGGAGCCAACATTTCGGATGCCAGTGGACACGCTCCACTTATTGTTCTTTTGTTTGTCGCTACTGGCGAAGCGGGTTTGGATATCGACACCGGTGCCACTGCTTGCCGCAGATATACCTTCACTCTGGCCAACCTGCAGCTTTACCAGACCGTTTAGACCAGCAGGTACCTGTGTGTCGATACCGACAACCTGACGGTCCCCGCCAATGCCTTGCTGACGAACAGGTTTATAGGTAATTCTAAGGCTTGAGATACCCGTAAGGGATGTATCCGGCGGGAGTGGGCGTCGTAGCTGAATGTAGTTTAGCTCGCGGTTGATGAAGTAGTCAGCGGCAATCCCTTCGACCAGGAGTCGCTCCTGATAGCGGACTTCCACAGGTGCTGCCGGGTCAATTGGCGATGCCAGCGTATACCGCGTTGAGACAATCGCACTGACTGGATAGTATTCCGTTACCGTTCCAGACCCGTTTCCAGTCGCAGATGTCGTCTGCCGCAGCATCGTCACACCAACATTACGCCCTCCCTGAAGAGGCAAATCCCAGCGAAACCCAGTAAGCACACCACGGCCACTGTTGTAGTTCATCAGCTCATAGGTGTACTCAACGGTATCGGCGCGGTTGATGATACGTCCCTTGAGAAAGCGGATAATGCCAAGCTGGTAGTCGACATCGTAGTCAATACCTGAATCAAGCGGTTGACCGTTGAGAGACAATCGCTCAGTTCCAGGGACAATCTGAGACCCGCCAAGATAATAGGGACCTGTTGTGCCTTGTCCAACAAACGAGTTACGACGAGTCAGTGCGCGGGTGACACTTGCAATCGTCGCAACTTTACTTCCAGCTCCCAGGTCGCGCTGGTACTTGATTCCCTGGACGTTTCGTGAGAACGGGATGAGCTCATTTCCCGAGAGGCTTGCTGAAACATCACCGACATCGATAACCGTGCCCTTGGTGGAGTCAAAGTGCATCCGCATGAGCTGGGACAGGCTGGACCGGATGCGGTTGTTTGAGAGGTTTGCATTGACATCTACGGTGTTAAACAGCTTTCCACTGACACCAAGATTGAGGTTTTGCTGAAATGGTCCCAAGGAGGAGTTGTTCAGAAACTGATTATTGTTTTGAAAGTTAAACCAGTCGCGCGCCTGCTGACTACCATCCACATTATTAGCTCTGGCGACAAGGTTCCAGCCACCTGAGACATTCAGGCCACGCGCCCAAGCACCAAAAAGACGCTCACCATTTCCGGATTGACCAATCAGGCCATCGGTGTTGCCCCCAAGTCCATCGACCTTGAGCTTCGCCTTTTGCTTGGCAGCATCTTTCACCGACATCTCGCTACCGGTTGCCTGTGTTGGTCCAACAATCGTGGCTGGAGGCGGCACATCCTGGATAGGCATCCCAAGCAGCGCGGACATTAGCAAAATGGCGAGGAACTCAGCGACCATAGTGTCCATCCAGACGCAGCCGGGGCAGCAGTGCCGATTTCGCCATCTTAGATGCGAGCTCTATACGCAGCCCTTGGCTTTCGGCAGAGGCCGCAGCTGCCAATATTGCTGCTAGTTCGCTCGATATTCTTTCCGGTGTCGCAGAATCGAACGGAATACATGGTGCGCCGAGCTGGGCAGCAAGAGCATCCACTTTTGGATCGTAGCTGATGGCAAGGACAGGCCGCCCAGCGGCTGCGGCAAGAATCAGGGTGTGCAGACGGACTGACACCGCCGCTCGGCACCCCGAAAGCGCGCGCATTACCGCAGGAAATGGGTTTACCGAGGAAGCATCCCAGTCAAACTCGCCAGCAGTCCCCTGAATATCATCCGGGAGGTGCATCGGAAGATGCCACACACCACTGACCTGCCCAACAGGAAACTCAAGCGACTTTCCCTTCCACGAGCGGAGGCTGTAGCAGATTCCGTTCTGGTC
>CAIYBQ010000272.1 GCA_903924445.1 uncultured Armatimonadota bacterium
AACTTTACGATTTCGAGCACTGGCGTAGCTGCATCGCGCTTGATCACATTGAAAGCAACCCACAACGGCATCAGCAAGATGACGACATACACGCGTACTCCATAGTCCATCGCGTTCTAGGAAACTGACCTTCGTCATCCGCTCTGCGTGTGGTGAAGGTTTTTTGTTGTTTGAGGGGCTTACAACTACCTAGGGATGGCGTGACCGTTTGTCGTGACAAACGCCGATGTCCAAATGGGTTCGTTGTCGAACAACGATACACAGCGCTTACAGAATCTTTCGTCAATCGACTTGGCGGTAATCAACGCAGTAGGAATAGATGACATCTGCTGCTAACCGTTTCCGCTAAGCAGCCTCCACAGACCGATGACAGGCACACCGCCACCTGGACAGTTGCAACCACGGCGGTAGCCGCCGACGTAATCAACCTGAAAGCTTCCCATCGAAAGTGTTATTCCCAGTGCTTACAAAGTCTTTCAACGTCCCACATGACGATTATCAACGCAGTGGGAATAGACGACATCTGCTGCTGACTGTTCCCGCAATACAGCATCCACAGAGCGTTGACAGACACCGCGCCACCTGGACAGTTTCATCCACAGCGGCCGCAGCCAACAGAATCAACCTAAATACTTACGATCTAAATAGTTAATTTTAGCGATTGCAGATTGGTTCACCATTCCATATAACGGTAATACACGCAGTGGGAACAGACGTATTCGCGTTTTGTTGGTAAGTTGCTGTGTATGACGAAGTGCCCTAAGTATTGTGAGATTGTAGAAATGTCAGTTATGTCCTACTCACCGGCAAAGTGTCTGTCAAAGTCCGTCGGAAGCATTGCCACCGCACCGGATGGCACCCTCTGGTACACATCTAATAGGCCTGTCCTGACCCAGATCGACCAGCGTGGCCGAGTACTTTCTGAGCTTCCAATCAATGGTTTCAAGGCAAGCCCGCTCACAATCGACTCAAACTACACCTTCTGGCTCGCTGACCAGTTTCGCTTTGCGCGCTACACACGGGATGGAAAGCAGGAGCTGGTTTCCGGTGGAAAAGGTATCCGCAAAGGCCAGTTCAACACCATCACCAATATCGACACACTCACCGATAACACGCTGATTGTCGCAGACATGTATACGCACCGTGTTCAGCACTTCGATACAAATGGCCGCTTTATCAATCAATGGGGCGGCTATGGCATCCGAGGAGGAGGTCGTTTCAACTACATTGGTGGCGTGACCGTCGCTGAAAATGACCATGTCTTCACCGTCGAAAATGCCATCCCCAACAAATGTGAACGCGTCCAGCACTTCGATCAATCTGGCAAATTCGTGCAGCAATGGGGTAAAGAAGGCACTGGGAACGGCGAGTTTACAAGTCCATGTGGCATCTTCAATGACCGTAAAGGCTCGCTCTTTGTCTGTGATTCCTATCGTCTACAGCAGTTCGATTACACAGGCAGACACATTCAGAACATCCCGTATCCAAAGATGAACAAGTGGAACTGGGCGCACGGCGGCGCCGTCTCCGATAACGGTACGCTCTTCGTCTGCCATAGCCAGCTTGGTTTGTGGATGTACAAGACGACGTAGGTTTTCTTTCTTTTCTTCTTACGAAAACCCGGCCGGAGGAGGAGTGGAACTGGGCGCACGGCGGGGCTGTCTCTGACAACGGCACGCTGTTCGTTTGCCACACCCAGCTTGGCCTGTGGATGTACAAGACGTCGTAGGTTTTCTTTCTTTTCTGGTAATGAAAACCCGTCAGGAGAAGGAGTGGAACTGGGCTCACGGCGGCGCCGTCTCCGATAACGGCACGCTGTTCGTTTGCCATAGCCAGCTTGGTTTGTGGATGTACAAGACGACGTAGAGGTTCGATCTTCGTGTGGCGTCCAGAACCTGGCTAACGTATACAAACCGATGCCGCAAACAGTCATGCCATGTTGAAAACCACATCGCGAGTGGCCCCGTGATACATTCCCTAAACAATGCTGCGCGTCATCACAGGCTGTGACCAACCGAACATCCCGCTAACAACAGACTCTCTCCGAGAGGCTTTCTTTCGCTTGGACACTGTTCTTTGGCTGGATGTCACTGCCGCAGATCACCACGACTGGGACATCTTGCAAGCCACCTTTGGCTTCCACCCACTCGCCATCGAGGATGCCAAAAAGCAAAATCAACGCCCCAAGGTCGATCAATACCCAGACCACCTCTTCATGTCGATACCTACCGTCGATGTCAGATTTGCCCCCGGCGAGCTCCAAACAGCTGAGCTGGATATCTTTCTCGGACGTAACTACATCGTCACAATCAGCGAGACACCCCTCGAAACCATCCAGCAGCTCGCCCAATCGTATGCGAGCGCCAACCAAGCTCCAACCAGCGCGGCAGCTCTCCTGCACACCATTCTCGACACCGTCGTGGATGACTTTTTCCCGGCGATGGACACGCTTGACACCGCCATCGATGTTCTTGAAGCCCGCGCGTTCAGCCCGGGAGACCCTGTTCCTATCTCTGAAACAGTCAAAATCAAGCGGGATCTCATCGTGCTGCGGCGCGCCCTGGCCCCTATGCGCGATGTCATCAACCACATCCTCCGCACCTCAGATACGCTGCTCATCCCCGCAAGCCTGATGCCGTATTTCCACGATGTCTACGACCACACCCTGCGCCTCGTCGAGACCATCGACCTCCACCGGGATCTGCTCACCGGCGTCGTTGACATCATCCTCGCGCAGACCAGCAACCAGCTCAACCAAGTCATGAAAACCATGACCGCAATCTCGACAATCCTAATGGGCTGCGCCCTTATCGCGGGCATCTACGGGATGAACTTCAAGCACATGCCGGAGCTCGAATGGCCGCTTGGCTACGCATTCTGCATCGGGCTGATGCTGACCGCGACCACGGGACTGGTCTGGTACTTCAAACGCCTCCGCTGGCTGTAACCCTTAGAACCGGGTGAGGTGTGGATAGCGGGTCTCTGCGTGTCGCAACGCTTCCGCCTGCCCGGGAGACAGGCCTTCCGCAGTATCTAAACACCACGTCCCAGCCATAAGGCCTTGGTGCATCAGGACATCGTGAATACCCGCGATACAACCCGCAAAGCCATTGTCCGCATCGAATAACATGCGGTTCAGCTCGGTGACCGCTGCCGCATCCGCGAGGAGGCTTACATCCACCACACCCGTATCCACCGCTGCGCGGCAACGCTTCCAAACATCAACCGCACTGCGCGTCCAAACACTCCAGTGACCAAGCAAGCCGCCGCAAAAGCGCAATGTTACATCCCCAACGACAAAGGGTGTGATCAGATCGTGGATGATAGCGTCATCGTTTCCCGTGTACAACGCGATATCTGTCCGGCCAGACTCCGCGAGCGCAAAGATGACATCAAGTGTCTGATACCGGTTGAACGGCGCAACCTTTACGGCAACAACATTTTCGATTTGAAAGAACATCCGCCAAAAGCCACGCGATAACACACGTCCACCCACCGCCGGCTGGAGGTAAAAACCGATCACTGGGATGACATCCGCGACCGCCCGGCAGTGCTCCAGTAGCGCACTTTCCGTCCACGCAGCAAGCTCGCCAAGGCTGAGGAGAACCGAATCGTATCCGAGCTGCTTCGCCGTTTCGGCTTCCGCAAGCGCCTGGCTGGTCGGGCCACAGACACCAGCAATCTTCAAGATGTCTGATGAACGCATCGTATCAGTCGCCAGCGCGAGCACTGGTTCGTACAACCCAATTTCCGGCTTTCGGATGGCAAACTGCGTTGTGTGCACACCCACAGCAATTCCGTGGACTCCAGCGGAAAGGTAGTAGTCTGTTAGGCCCCGCTGCGCGGTTTCATCGAGGCGCCGCTCGGATGTCAGTGCAAGCGGGTGCGCGGGAATCACACCGCCATCGAGCAGGCGGGCTCGAAGCTTAGAAACGTCCATCCCGCACCTCGAATTTCGTAGGCTTCCCGCTAATCGGACCGCCGCTTTTCGCCCAGGCGGCAACCTGCAGCATCATTTCGTACAGTGAGACACGCGGGTAACCAAACAGTGCATGCGTCTCGGCTCCGTTCGAGAGGAGGCTGGTCGTGGCCGGAGCGCCGGCGAGCGTAACAGGTATCCCAAAGCGCGTCCCAAACCACAGCGCAAGCTCGCGAATCCCGATCGTCTCCGGGCCGGCAAGGTTCAAAAAACGCGGCGGATTATCTGCCAATGCAAGCGACTGCAGTGTCCACGCACACGCATCCCCTTGAAAGAGGACATTCACCGCTCCCATCGAGATGTCAACGGATTCACGCTTCATTACCTTGCGGGCGATGTCTGTCAGCACCCCATAGCGTAGCTCATTTGCGTAGTTGAGGCGCAGGATGCTGGATTTGGTGCCCCGCTTGGCTGCCGCATCGACAAACGCCTGCTCTCGTGCGACACAGCTCTCAGCGTAGTGGCCGACCGGACCCAGAGGCTCCCAAGGGAGCGGACCACCCGTGACCGGCTCGCTAAATGGATAGACATTTCCTGTCGACAGCACGGAGAAGCGACTATTGGGGAAACGCTCTGCGACGTGCGCCGGGAGGATGGCATTCATCTGCCACGTTTGTTCCTTATCGTGCTGGCTGCCGAATTTTTGGCCGGCGAGGTAAACGATGTTTTGGGCATCCGGGAGGGATGTAAGCGCGGATGTATCGAGCAG
>CAIYBQ010000273.1 GCA_903924445.1 uncultured Armatimonadota bacterium
ACGGTCATCGGCCCGGATGGAAAAGGCTACGCGATCAATAACGCGACTGTCTACGTCCTTGGCAGTAACTAAGCGGGTTGCCTTTGCGTTGTTGATTGTCCCGGTGCTTGCTGCATCGGGGCAGCCCCCCGCCGTAACCCGCCCCAACATCCACACCGCCGCACAATCGGCTATCACGCAGCTACGCCCTGATGGCACAGCGTGCATCTCATGCCATAGCCCACTCGGGACCGAGCTGTTTTCATCCGGCTTTTCAATCAGCGACTTCGCTCGCCGCGCCGCAAGGCATATGAGTGCATCCGATGCCGATTCCGTCGCCGAAACACTGGGCACTGTCTCAGCTCCCGATACGCCTAAATCATGGCTCTTCCCAGTTCATGTTTCTTCAACGAGCACGACTGGCATCGCCAAAGATTCTGCATTTGGGAGCCGCTTGCGAACCGGAACGCCACTCCTAAGCTACCGAGTGATTGCATCCCATGCCGCTGCCTTGGATGCTGCGAAACAGCTGCTGATGCTGACCCCATCCAGCCTACAACCGGGAATTACGATTGATCCATTGTCACGCGAGCCGCGGAGGTCGGACAAAGGGCTGCTGATTGGTGATTGGATCCCGGATGTTCCTCTCAGCCCAGAGCGAACAGCAATCTACGCATCCAAAGCGACTGAAATTACCGAAAATGCCAGCAGTGATGATCCCAAACGGCAGCTTTTGGCGCTCCAAACGGTTTATGCGATTACTGACCGTCCTCAGACCCCACTTTCAACGCTCTCGTTCTACAAACGTGCCGCGCTCCTACAGTTCGGTAAGCCTTGGAAGGGGTTTGTTCTGACATCTACGACACCCGAAAACCCGGTCTGGGCAGTCGGAAATCAGCTGCGCATCATGCACGGCAGGCGCACGGATGAGCTGGGCATTTCACCAGATGAATGCCTAGCGACAGGCCTTAAGAGCGGTGAGTACCTTCAGACCGCCGGGAGCGCTGCGAGCTGGTTTTGGGTGTGTTTTGCCACGGATCCGACGCTTGAATCGATGTCTCTCGACATCAAGGCACGCAATGGCCAGTATTTTCTCCAAGCCCTGGCGGACACGGGGGAGGCTCCATGGACATCGGCATACGCCGCCAGTTATCTGGTACTCTCACGGGCCGGCGTTCGTCCGCAAATGGCATTGCAACCCGACTTCACGGCATTTGTAAACAACGATCAGATCATCAAAAATGCGCCCCGTAACAAACATCAACGGCTGCTTTACCAAACGTGGCTGCGAAATGTGCTGCGGATGGTTGCGTACCTGATGTTGGATGACATCCAAGCCGGGAGGCCTGTATTCAACGCAGTTGGGGCAAGTCAGCAGCTGTCTGATTTTTCGCGTTCGGTGAATGCACTTGTGCCAGGAGCGAAACACACCGATGATGCCCGCCTCGTAAAGCGTGCGCTGGACAGCCTCGCACCGTTCCGCGAGCAACAGCTGCATCCCAAGCGGTGATTTGTGAAGCGCTGTGCTTTGCCAGATAGAATAGCCGGTAGTTGTTGCAGTGCCGCAGCGGACATTTATTCAAAGGTGATTGATGCATGAACAGTTTTTCCCGTGGAGTCTTATTCGCACTTTGCAGCCTGGTCATTCCCGGCGGTGCCGCGCTGGCTCAGTCTGTACCCGTGATTCCTGCCCCGATGAAGGCCGAAGCTAGCACCGGTGCCTTCCGAATCGGTAAGTCGGTCGTCATCCGCCACGATAAGTCATCCAAGAGCGAAGCACAGCTCCTCAGTGGATTGCTGAAGACACGCCTCGGTGTTACCCCGAAGACAACCAGTGGAAATGGCTCGCTTGCTGCAAACAGCATTTCATTGAAAATTGACCCGACTCTGCCGTTGAAAGATGGCGGCTACCGGATGACTGTGGGGCCGGATGGCGTCCTGATCACCGGCAAGGATGCGGCGGGTGTCTTCTACGCCACGCAGTCTTTGATTCAGCTTGCCCCTCCTGCGGGGGATGCGCGCTGGGCGATGCCGGATGGCGCCGCGGTTTCAAGCGTGCGCATCGATGATGAGCCAACCTTTGGCTGGCGCGGTATTCAGCTGGATGTCGGGCGCTGGTTCCTGCCGGTGGAGGACATCAAGAAGCTCCTCGACTGGATGGCGTTTCACAAGCTGAATGTCTTTCACTGGCACCT
>CAIYBQ010000274.1 GCA_903924445.1 uncultured Armatimonadota bacterium
CTATATTCATGGATGCCGCAAGCACCCCACCGGCCCCAACAAGGGATTGCTGGACATTTCCATACAGCTTCTCCCAGTCGCTCTCCGTCCCCCAGGTAAGCCGGTCACGGTCATCGGTGAGGCGGTTGAAATCCCGCATCGCGGCCGTTGCCTCGCCAGCCTGGCCAACGGCGCGGGCGTGATCACGATACCGATGCATATTCCCAAGCGTCGCTGCTTTGCGTGATGCATCGGTGGTCCCGTCCTTACCCGACTTGGCCTTGATAGGCGGGATTCCATTGATGCGCCCCGTCGAAATCGAATGCATCGCGATCCCAACGAGCGACCCAATATCCGATGTGCTTTCAACGCTAATCCGATAGCTCACCTTGCGAAGTGCAGTCCGTATTTTCAGCGCATCTTGTGTCCGACCCGCTTGTTCCAACAAAATCGCTTGGCCTACCAGACCACGGGAGAGGCCCCTCAGCTGCGCATAATGAGGAAACAAAATGCTGGACTGGCGCACAAATTCGCCCAAGTAGCCCTGCTCGCCAAAGTTAAACTCGGCGTACATCCGGTGCATTCCGACCTCATCCTGAACATACTCACGCCAAACGGGCTTGCTTACGGCGCGGGAGAGAGCGGTAATTGCCTGCGCATCCTCGTGAGCCGCGAGGTGAACGGATGTCATCATCAGTGGCCAAAACGCATTATCCGGATCGAGCTTTTCGCCACGCGCGCAGTCCGTGCGCATCCGGGCGATGGCATCCGGGTGGGTCGTTTGCAGCATAGGCGTGAGCTGGAGTGGGTTGCCCTTGGAGTCGATGGGCGGACTGGCGATATTCTCAAGCTCCTGCCGGTCGATGCGAAATGAACCTTGCGTACCCTTGCGCACGGCAACCGCTAACATCCCCATATCCGATGGATTTTCACGGGAAAGCTCACTCAGACGTTCCCAAATGGGGCTAATCTCACGCTTCGTACCGGCGACGGGAGTCTTTCCAGAATTCCATTGCAAAATCGTCAGAGCAGCTACCCGGACCCGGGCGGGAACTTTTGTGTTGCCGGCAATCGCATTGATGTTTGCGGCAACCTCTTTGTGGACATTGGGATCATCGTTGATATGTCGAACCGACCGGACAACGCCCGCCATATGGACGATGGGCTCTCGGAAACTTGGTACGACAACACTGGCTGCAAGCGAGAGATTCAGCGATAGCGCGATGAGGGCCGCGATGACTTTCGCCTTGCCATTTGTGCTTTTTGGATGGTGCTCCAAAGAAGCATCGGTTTCGTTTTGCTCCGGGTGTGCTTCATGTAGCCGCCGCTCGGATGCCAGATAGGCACTTAATGTCTCATCCCGGCTGGATGTCTGATTTCGCTGTTGCATCGGTTGTCCAGCATACAGTGTCAGCGCCGTTGTAGATGGGATGGTGTTCGAACAAGGCGTCGTCTTTGCACGGATGGCAATCGCCTGCGGGGTGTGCATCGCCTGGATGATGTTCGTATGGCTGGTTTTACGCACACCGGCTGGGTTACATTTGCGTAATCGGCCGCCAAAAGCACCATTTCCATGGCTGGCAGTGCACAAAAATGCATCCAGTGCTGTGTCGCTTGCACATCCGCGGGATTATGGTGCTTTTGAATACGTTTACCCATTTGCAACCGATTCTATGGATGTTTGCAAATGTCGACCATTATCAATTGTGACAATTGCGGAAACATTTTCGTTGATTGAGCCTGAATTTGATGATGCATTCGCGCAACGTGGTCCAACAAGGCTCCGCCCGGCCTTGTCTGTCACATCGTGGCACCCGTCTCAGTCAGAAATGAGCTCTGACCAGCTGGATGCCGTGCGCATGTTGCTCATCCACTGAACCAGGAGATCCAGTGGGGCACTTTCGATCCGCGGACGCAAATCCCCGGGGATCGGTCCGAAGTTGCGCTCGGCTACGCCAATGAATAGGTTGACCTGACCGGCTTCATGCCCACGACGGAGAAAGTACTGGGCGACGCTAGATTGTTCTAACAATGGTAAATCCCTCCCAACAATGTATCCCGCCTGATTTTCATTAAACCGCAAGCCGGCAAGGAAGGCACCACTACTCCGTACCTTCTCGCGCGTCTCCTCATCCTGAATCGTGTCGATACACGTACTAATCAGCTGACGCACCTCACCAATGTGGTAATCCGTAAATCGGGACAAGACTCCTGCCGCAACGAGGCTCGAATCTGGAATCAGAAACCTCTCCAGTGGCTCCTCCCAGAGGCGGCACACTCTGTAGTCAAACTGTACATATTGACCAAGAACTGGCAACGTTTCGGTGAATACTCCACTCAATACCGGGCTGTCGGCTTCCGTGTTTAACAGAATGACACAGGACAACGCTGGAATCCTGTGACGTAACAAGATGTCGGCGTTGTAACGCAGAAGCCTGCCCGGCATCTGGAAACCATCGTGACCAGCCTGAAATTCGATGTGAATGAGA
>CAIYBQ010000275.1 GCA_903924445.1 uncultured Armatimonadota bacterium
CGACCTCCTGCACGGACCGATTGCTGCCGTTGGTCGTCGCACGCCGGTCCTCGTTTTCCAACCGGGCGGCGCGACCTTCGAATCCCTCAATGGTGTGGTCGATAAGCTCAATGACCGTGGCGCACGCGTTATCCGCATCAATGCAACTGAGAATGCTGACATCCCGCTGCACACATCCGAGTCTGAGCTCCTCGCACCAGTAGTCGATATCCTCCCAGCGCAGCTTCTCGCATATCACCTCACCGTCACGCGTGGCCTGGACCCAGATCAGCCAAATGGTTTGTCAAAGGTCACCATCACCCGCTAGTCGAAACCGCGGCGGCGCTGGTCCTTCCAAATTCGGTCACAGTGCGGTCGGTAGTCGCATTCATCACAGAGGGCTTCATTGAACACCGGCAGGATGTTCGTGAAGTCCTTGTTTCTGAGCATCTCGCCTTCTTCGGCAAGCTCGGCAATCAGGTCGACACGCTCTTCACTGGACAGGGAGTGGCTTGCGATCATCCCGCTGCGGACCGCATAAATCGATGCCCTAACAGGCCGGTCCGGGTGGTGATGCTTGACCACCGTCTGGTAGATACGCATCGGGAGGGCTCCCGCGACATCTGCTTCGGTGACCGACATCCGACCGGATTTGTAGTCGACAATATCTAGTGTGCCATCCGGGTAGGTGTCAATACGGTCAATCCGTCCGGTGAGGCGGACATCCGGGGTGATGTCCTGGCTGTACGTCTTTTCGGTTGCGAAGAGCTCCGGGCGCTCATCCGGTGGCGTGGTCGTTTCCGCGTGCAGTGCCGCAGCATGACACTCAATCACAATGGTTTCCGCCTCGGCAAGCTTTGCTTTCGCATCGGCAGGGGATGCGTACCCGGCATCCACCCATGAGAGGCGGAGCTGCTGGACGATGTCATCCACTGACATCACCGATGGACCACCCGCCTGCGCAAAGGCATCCAGGGTGGAGTGAATCGATGTTCCAAAGCTGTAGTAGGGCTTTGGCCGGCGGTAGAAGCGTCCCAATTTATCGATGTATTCCCAGCGGTACTTTGCCGGGCAGTCACGATAGGTGCGGATTTTGGTTGGGCTTAACTGAAATTTCCGGGTGGATGGCTTTGGCACACACGTCTCCTGATTGCCGCTGCAACCGCCGTCGGTGGGGACAGTCATAAGCAGCGTGCAAGCCCTATTATGACGCCTGAATTTGCCATTGGTGAGCGTGGCACGTTGAACGCCCGGCGATAGAATAAATGCACTCATTCCCGAGGTAATCCCCAATGGTCAAGCGTGGTGTTGTTGTCGCAATTTCGGTTACATTGTTTGCACTTGCCGGGTGCCGCAAGGAAGCCCCAAAGCCGGTGGTTACAGCGCCAATTACGCCTGAGCGCCCGATGGTGGATGCGGCAGCAGTACGCGCCAATGAGCTTGGTCGGATACCGGTTGTGATGTACCACGATGTCAATGACAAAGTCGGTAAAAACACCAAAATGAACCGCACCAAGGCATCCTTTGAGAAGGATCTCCAGCTGCTGCATGACAAGGGTTTTTATCCAGTGACGCTGCGAAGCGTTGTGGATGGCACCATGGATGTACCCGCCGGGAAGAGCCCTGTGGTGATTACATTTGATGATGCGCGCGAGTCGCAACTCCGCTTGATTGAGGCATCCGAATCCTACACGGTGGACTCCGAAAGCGCCTATGGCATCATCGAGAAGTTCTGCAAAGCGAACACCGACTGGAAGCCCGTCGCAACATTTTTTGTCCTTCCAAAGTCTGAAAAGACCCTGGAGCCATTTGGACAGGTTGGGCTTGGCAGCGACAAGATCAAATACCTCATGTCAAAAGGCTGCGAAATCGGTAATCACTCCCTTCGACACAAGTCGTTCGGAAGGATGACACCCCGCGAGCTGCAGGATGAGCTCTCCGGTGCACAAAAAGCGGTGAAGGCATACGTCTCCGATGTGGAGATGACGAGCCTCGCAAACCCATACGGTGTGTATCCGAGAAATCGTGCTGACTGGAAGTACCTCGCGAAGGGCACTGGCACCGGTGGCAGCTACACGCACACCGCTGTCTGCCAGGCTGCGTGGCGCCCGATGCTCTCACCCGTCGCCAAAGGCTTCAACCCTGTTCGCATTGAGCGCATCACCCCGGAAGACCTCAAATTTGGCCTTGCGTACTGGGTCGGAGAGCTTACGAGTGGCCGGATGTCACGCTTCGTCTCGGATGGCGATGCATCCGTGGTCTCGTACCCAAGCTCGGAGGCATCTGGTGCTGACAAAGCCGCGATCACCGCTCTTGGTAAAAAGCCAAATGCCTATGGTGGGTCCGGTGGCGCAGGTGGAAAGCGAATCCTAGGTGCTGGCGACAATAGCGATGCTGCAAGTGAAAAGGGTACTCCAGCCAGTGCGCCGACGGAAAGCAAGCCAATCACTGGTGCCGGGGGCTAGAAGCCCCCGCGCCGTCAACGATACAATGCCCGCGTGAATCTGGATCAGCAAGTAGAGCTCCTAAAGCGCGGAGCATCCCTCATCGTTCCCGAAAATGGCCTCCGTGCCAAGCTCGAAAAGTCGGCGAAAACCGGCAAGCCGCTTGTTGTAAAGCTTGGTCTTGACCCAACATCGCCTGACATCCACCTCGGCTTTGCCGTCGTCCTGCGCAAAATACGGCAGTTCCAAGACCTTGGCCATCGCGTCACAATCATTATCGGGGACTACACGACGCTGATCGGGGATCCATCCGGCCGCTCGGCAACACGCCCGATGCTTACTGAAGAGCAAATCCGTGAAAATGCGGCCACTTATGTTGACCAGCTCTCGGTGATTCTTGATCGCGCCAAGACCG
>CAIYBQ010000276.1 GCA_903924445.1 uncultured Armatimonadota bacterium
AGCGTCATAAAAGCTCTCCAGTCGTGCGCCACGTGATGCATGTGAATCTAGCCGGACTTCTTACTATTCCAGTCAGCGTTGATAAACTTCCACCCCCCAACCCGGCCGGTGGGTCTTTGTACGTTTCGACGTTGACCATCATAAAAGCCCTCCAGTCGTGCGCCACGTGATGCATAATAAAAGGTGAAACACGCTGGAAATATCGTATTTCCAGCCACCTTTTTGGAGAAAATCAATGGCTATTCTCGTCGTTGGCGGCGCCGGCTACATCGGCTCACACACAGCCCTGCTGCTCAAGGAGCGCGGACACGATGTTGTCATTTATGACAACTTGGAGCTCGGACATCGCGAAGCATGCCTCGACACAACATTTGTGCATGGCGACTACGGGGATGCCTATCTTGTCGGGAAGACCATCCGCGAGCATAACATCGATGCAGTGATGCACTTTGGTGCGTATGCATCGGTTGGTGACTCGGTCTTTGACCCTGCGAAGTACTACGAGTGCAATGTGGGTAAGGGCTTGATGCTCCTCCGTGCGATGCGGGAAAATGGCGTTAAGCACTTTGTATTCTCAAGCTCTGCCGCTACCTACGGTGAGCCACAGATTCTGCCGATTCCAGAAGACCATCCACAGAAGACGACCAACCCCTACGGTGAGACCAAGCTGATGTTCGAGCGGATTCTCAGCGACTATGACCATGCATTTGGCCTGAAGTCGGTTTCGCTGCGTTACTTCAATGCTGCCGGCGCGGATGCAAAGGGACGCCTCGGTGAGGACCACACCCCTGAGCAACACATTTTGCCGTTGATTATCGACACAGCCCTTGGACGGCGCTCAGAGGTCAAGGTCTTTGGTACGGACTGGGATACCCGTGATGGCTCCTGTCTCCGAGACTTTGTCCACGTGACTGACCTCGCGGATGCGCATATCCGAGCAGTGGAGTACCTCCGTGCTGGTGAGAAGACGCGTGCATTCAACCTCGGAAACTCATACGGTACGACCGTCAAGGAAGCTGTGGATGCTGCGCGTAAGGTCACGAATGTCGATGTCTGTGCCGTGGATGCACCGCGCCGTGCTGGCGACCCAGGGCGCCTGGTAGCGAGCTGTGAGCGGATTCGTACCGAGCTCGGCTGGAACCCGCTGTATCCCGACATCGAAACGATTATTGAGCATGCGTACAACTGGCGCCGCGACCACCCGGAAGGTTATCGGACAAAGAAGGCAATTGCGTAAACGCTAAAGCACCCCAAAACAAAGACACCCCTGAATTGGATGAAAGTCCAAAGTGGGGGTGTTTTTTCTTTTCTTCTTTCTAAGAGTTGCTATATTCATCTAGATTCATGATGCAAGGACCACCCGAGAGGCAATTGCGTAGTTTCTACGTTTGTTTGTGAGTTAGACACCTGCTTTGGATTCTCTCCAAAAGTGGGTGTTTTTCTTTTTTGTCCAAGCAGAGATTATTGCTTCTGAGCACACGCGGTGGGCATCAATTACATTTTGCGCAGCGATCACCCGAGAAACCGACTTACAAAGCCATGACTTTCTCGATGGACATCCCAAGAGTCCTTGTATGCAGGAATCAGAAAATACACAAAATCCCGCAGGGCCACATCGCTCCGCGGGACTTTGCACTCAAACTCTGATGGCTGCCGATTGCCATCAACCAAACACATCCTACGCTATGCCGTTGCCGTAAGGCGGGGGCGACTGAACGCAACCCCATCCCACCAAAAATGATCAAATGGCGCACTCGATAATCGAACCGCAGCGATGTCCACCCAGTCACGGAGGCCCTGCTTGTCACGCCACTCCATCGCCGCCGCACCATCAGAAAACACAACTACGTGCTCCCCAGCGGACCGCGTTACACAAACATATCCTGGGCCATCAATGGGGCGTAACGCATACACCCAGCCTGCATCATGATTGACGTCGTACATACACCAATAATGTTGGCATACTGGCTGATTTTCCTCAGGATGATTCATCCACTATAGGTAATTGGGCCTATCCTCAACCGTAACTCCAAGTGGTAGGATTCAGCCATGACCAGCAGTCAAAGCATCCCAAAATCAACCCGAAAGATCTATATCCCAGGGTTTGTGCCGCGCCTGCTCACCTGGTTTTTCCTGAATCCCCCACGTAAGCGGGATGCCCGAACACCGATGTCAGAGCTAGGACTCGCTTACGATCGCTGGGCCCTCACAGCACCGGATGGCATCTCCCTCGATGCCTGGCATATTCCCCACAGCGCCCCACGCGGCGTCTGTGTCGTCAGCCACGGCTACGCAAGTAACAAAGGCAATATGCTGCTCTATGCCGAGCACTTACATCCGCTAGGCTTCTCAATCGTGATGCACGATTTCCGTGGCAATGGCGAATCCGGTGGTAAAGGAACCACCTTTGGCGTTCAGGAACATCAGGATCTGAGAGCGACCATCGCCGCCGCACGCGCCGCCTATCCAGGCCTGCCCGTCGTGCTCCTCGGTGAGTCGATGGGCGCATCCATTTCCTTAATGGTCGCAGCTGATGACCCGAATATCTCCGCTGTGATCGCAGACAGCCCCTTCGCACGCCTCGATGAACCCATCACAAAACACCTCGAAATGGTCTTCGGTCCAAAGATTACTCAGCTCATCGCCGAACCCACATCGACCTTTGGAGCCACCGTTCTCGGAATGCACCCCTATGATGTAGCCCCAGAAGCCAGCATCCACCAAATGACCGACACGCCGCTCCTGCTCGTCCACGGTACGGATGACAATCTCATTCCCGTAACCCACTCACATCGGCTCGCGACTGCCTATCCAGGCGACCCGGAACTTTGGTTTGTGGATGGAACACGCCACACGGAAATCATCCACCTGAAACCCACAGAATACGCCAAAAAGCTCGAGAGCTTCCTACAACAGATTCCCGCACCATCCAAAGAAGAACATCCTCATGGACATTAATCAAATCACCGCGGCAATCACCGCGTTTCGGGATGCGCGTGACTGGAAGCAGTTCCACACCCCAAAAGATGTCGCTCTGTCCCTCGTCCTCGAAGCCACAGAAGTCCTCGAGCTGATGCAGTGGAAGAATGGCGATGCGCTCGATGAAAAGCTTGCGGAGAACAAGGAAGCCCTCGGGGATGAGCTGGCAGATGTTCTCTACTACACGCTGCTGCTCGCCCATGATCAAGGCATCGATGTCGAAGCGGCGTTCACCCGCAAAATGGAGCGCAACGCCGCAAAGTACCCAGTAGAGCTCGCCAAAGGGTCATCCGCAAAATACACCGAGCTGACACAACCCTAAACTTAGCCAGGCTAAAACTCACTGCAGGCAATCCGCCATGCATCCACACACGCCATTGCAAGTGTGACATCCACTTCACTCGTCACATCCCCGCCCGGCTTTGCCCCTGTCCCAACAATCACCGCGGTGGCCCCGGCGGCCGCAAGCGCTGTAGCCGTTGCTGGCGTATAGCCGCTACCAACCGCAATCAAGGCATTTGGAACGGCAGCCCGCACGCGCTCAATATCCGCCGTATCTACACCAAAACCTGTCCCGGTCCCGCTTACGATAAGGCCATCCGAGAGACCGCGGTAAACCGCATCCTTGGCGTGATCCTCGATGCGTATATCTTCACCACCAAGCTGGCTGGCGTGCTTGACAAAGACATCCGACCAGATGCGGATATTCGCCCCTAGCTGGGACTTGAGCAGTTGCACAGCTCGCGCCTGCCCCTGAACGATTCCCTGGTCGGTGACCGCCGCCCCAACATAGACATTAATGCGCACAAACTGCGCACCCACCGCGTGGGCGATCGAAACTGCCGCAGGTCCATCGTTGCGGAGACAGTTGATACCAAGCGGCAGATTTGGATAAGCCGCACGCAATGCTCCAGCACAGCGTGTCAAACAGGCA
>CAIYBQ010000277.1 GCA_903924445.1 uncultured Armatimonadota bacterium
ACGGCTCCATGCCCACTAGTGCCCCTCGGGTCAATCGTCGCGTAAGCGTAGCCAAGCGTTTCGGTTACATAAATACCAAAGCGGTCTGTCTGACCATCCGTGACCTGATGGTCTTCACCTAACGGACCACCATAAACGTAAACCAGCAAAGGCATTGACGTCCCAGGCTTCACACCCTTTGGAAGCATCAGCGTTCCCTGCACCGGCAAGCCATGCCTGTTCGTATACGTAAATCGCGATGTTGGAACACGTTGATAAACGCCAACCGCATCTTTAGAATGGCTGCTCGTCAAGCGCTTTTCACGCGCCCCGGTTCCCGACACGACAAGCTCTGGAAGCTGCGTCCAGCTGCCGTGAATCGCTGCAAACTGGGAGCCATCCGCAGAAATCGCAACATTGCGATGCCTGCCATCTTCACTTGTCCACCGTTGAAGGTCACCAGATGCGAGTTGGACTCTGTAGAGGTCCATCCGGGCCGCATCTTCTTTTGATGACCTTACAATCAGCGTTGCGCCATCCTTTGTGTACTGTAGAGGGTAGACTTCGAAGTTTCCCTTGGTAAGCTGTGTGGCGCCCTCACGCTCAGGATCAATCAGCCACGCATGGCGGAATCCACTCTTTTCAAGCATCACACAAATCTGCTTGCCATCCGGTGAGAAGAACGGGTCAGACAGACTCGGTGAGCGATGCTCTCCGTTATGCGTATCCGTGAAAACAGCCTTGACCTTTTTGTCCACCGGCGTGGCGACATTAATTATCAGCTCTTTTTTGTCGCGCTTCCACGCGGCGAAAACAAACTTGTTGCCATCCGCCGTGAAGGGTTCATTGCTGATCGCGATGTCTCCAGCTTCCCCTGCGTTCTTCTTATAAATCTGCCACGGCTTGCCGTCACCCTTTGTGACATCGGTGTCTGGGTCGGTATCCGCGATAAAGACATACGATTCGTTGCGGTCTGGGTCATCGCCGGTGTCGCGCGGTGTCGTCTTCGCCTCGGCAAATCGGTCGCGGTACACAATATAGGTGACATTCTTCGATGGAGGACCGGTTCGCTTGCTCGAAAGCACACCAATGCGCGAGCCATCCTTGGAGAGCCAGTACTGCTCGACCTTCAAACCATCCGGCAGGACTGGAGAAATCTGCGCTTCGATGACATCGCCAAATGTACGCCGATAGATATGCTCTCCGCGCCGGAATGTAAACCCTTTATCGCCTGGTGTCCAGCGAACATCTGCCTCAGCATCGGCCGTGCGCGTAAGTCGCAGCGGTTTTGCATCCGGAGAAAGCGCCAAGCGGTAAATGTCGCCCTTGTACGTGAGCAGCATCTCGGTTCCAGATTCGGAAAGCACTGCCTCGGCCACGCCCGGATACGACTTTCGTGGCTCTTTGCGCTCCTTGTCCTTTTCCTTGTCGGCATCCTCAAGGGCTTTGCGCTCCTTGTCCGTCAGGCCCTTGCGCGACTCGAGCACTTTCTGCTCTTCCGCAAGCTGCTCTAAGACTTTAGCGATGTCTCTATCGACCGTTCGGAACATTTCGGGGGATGTCAGGCGGGTCGTCTTACCGCTGGAGCGTGTGTAGAGATAGATATCGGCACCCACGGATGTCTTCAATCCCACCTGATACGGTGACCATTGATAGATCAACTGCGATCCATCATTGCTCCAACGCATCCCGCTCGCTCCGCGTCCAAGCAGCGACTTCTCAGGGTAAAGCTGTTCAAGCGTCAGGCGCTGGTCGGCCTGCGGTGCGTTTATGACAGCGGCGACAGAAATAACAGGAATAGCACATGCCAGAAGAGCGGCAAGATAATTATGGTTGCGCATTTCTACCAATTATCACGTCCAATGAAATATTTTTTAGATGTACGATGCGCTTGTGGGTTTGCAAGATTCTGTCAGTATCCTAAAAGGCATCGGACCAAAGTCGGTTCGCCTGCTGGCGAAGCTTGATGTCCATACAATCGAAGACTTGCTTCACATGTTCCCGAAGCGGTTTGAGGACCGTACGCAGACATCGCCGCTGGCAGCCTGTACCGATGGCGAAGCCGCCTATGTAACGGGTATCGCCGAATCGTTTTCCGAACGCCGGGTGCGTCACGATCTCACGCTCACTAAGCTCATTTTCCATGATGATGCAGGCGATGAAGGGGAAGCCGTATGGTTTCGCCGCGTCCTCTCACCCGCGCAGCAAGCACGCATCATCGGGATGCGCATCACACTCTTTGGCAAAGTGAAGCGCGGATACGGAAAAGTCGCGCTGCAAAATCCTGACATTAATGTTCTTGCGACAGTGGGTGGGACCGACACGCCAGACCTTGGGCTTGTGCCGGTTTATGGCCTCACTGATGGTCTTTCTCAGGCCAATCTTCGGGAATGGGCGGAAGCAGCCCTGACAACGTACGCCCCAACATTGACAGACCTCCTGCCAGGGACGCTTCGGGCGAAACACCAGCTGCCGCACCTAATGACGGCGATAAAGGACATGCATATCCCATCGTCCGAGCGGCATCACGAGACCGCTCGCCGTCGCTTTGCCTTTGAAGAACTGCTCATCCTTCACGGCGTCCTCCAGTCTCGCCGGATACTCCTCGCTGACAAAGCCGCTCCCGTCGTAAACATAGACCGGCCAACATTTGATGCCTTTGTGAAAGCGCTACCTTTTGAACTCACAAGTGGCCAGGTGGATGTCATCGATGATGTTCTAAAGTCGCTCCGTCAGTCATCCGGGATGGTGCGCTTAATCCAAGGAGATGTCGGCTGCGGGAAGACGGTGGTAGCCGCGGTCGGGCTCTTGGCCGTGCTCTCTTGCGGCTTGCAGGGTGTCTTCCTCGCCCCAACGGAGCTCCTGGCTCGGCAACAGCTCGTCGTCCTCCGAAACCTCCTCGAGCCACTCGGCTTTCGTGTCGAATTCCTCAGCGGAAGCGTTCCAGAGAAACATCGCCGCCCACTGCTAGACATGCTTGCCGCCGGTGAGCCGATGGTCCTCGTCGCGACACATGCCGTTCTTGAGCCAAATGTCAAGCTTCCACGCCTCGCCCTAAGCATTATTGATGAACAACACCGCTTTGGAGTGGGGCAGCGGAACGCACTGATGACAAAGCCGAACGATGGCATCTCACATATGCTCCTGATGAGCGCGACGCCCATCCCACGGACGTTGACGCAGGTGACCGTCGGCGATGTCGACGTCTCGACGATTACGACGCTTCCCGGTGGACGGAAACCGATACGCACCCACGTTCGGGGGCAGGAACAGCGGGCCAAAGTCTATGGTGGCGTTCGCAAGGTCATCACGGATGGTGGCCAGGCGTACGTGGTGTGTCCGGCGATTGCTCCCGATGGCGAGGAGTCACTCGAGTCGGTTGTTGGTTTGTTCGCTGACCTTTCGCGTGGCTGGCTCAGCCAATGCCGCCTGGGAATGGTTCATGGACAGCTGCGCGAAGAGGAGCGGAGCCAGGTCATGGATGCTTTCCGTAAAGGTGACATCGATGTCCTGCTCGCGACGACGGTGATCGAAGTAGGCGTCGATGTGCCTCGAGCCAATGCGATCGTTATAGAAGCCGCCGACCAGTTTGGTTTGGCGCAGCTGCACCAGCTCCGTGGCCGCGTCGGTCGAGGTGATCAGCAGAGCTTTTGCGTTTTAGTCACATCTGGGAATCCGACGGAAATAGGACTGCAACGGCTGTCCGTGATGGCATCGACGACGGATGGTTTTGTCATCGCACAGGAGGATTTGCGTCTCAGAGGCCCTGGCGATGTGATTGGTTTGCGCCAGAGTGGAGTTCCGCAGCTGCGTGTGACGGATCTTGCAAAGGATGCTGATTTGAGCGCGGCTGCCGCAGAAGATGCCCGGGAGGTGCTCAAGGATCCAAATCACGTGGATAATTGCAGTGTCTATCAGCGGATTGAGGCGTATATCAACAGTGTTGATGTGGGAGCAGTGGCATGAGTAAGCAACGCATCGCGGTCTATCCAGGGTCATTTGATCCTGTTACAAACGGACATTTGGATGTCATCCGACGTGCAGCAGGCATTTTCGACAAAGTCATCGTCGGTGTGGGACGAAATGTTGGCAAGGCGCCTCTGTTTACCACTGAGGAGAGGGTCTCTCTGATTCAGGTCGCTGTGAGTGAGCTCCAAAACGTCGAGGTGGAAAGCTTTGACGGGATGCTGGTTGCCTTCGCTAAACAGCATGGGGCATCGGTGCTCGTAAAGGGCCTCCGTGCGATATCTGACTTTGAGTATGAGTTTCAAATGGCGCTGGCGAACCGGCATTTGGACCCGACGGTCGAGACGATGTTCCTGATGACCAGTGCTGAATATCAGTTTCTTTCATCATCTATTGTGAAGGAAATGGTCCGCGTCGGCGGTGACTGTAGTCCATTGGTGCCATCCGTCGTGATGGATGCCCTCCGACGTAGCTTTGATGTCAATACATCCCAAGAGCGATAGAGTACGTGCGTTGGCACTTATCGTAATTGTGTCCTGAGGAAGCAGTGCAAATGGATCCGATCGTTACGTTGCGTGAGCTTGAACGCCTCGAGCATATGGTTGAGGAAGCGAAGGGTGTGCTTGGATTTATCCGCATCGATGTGGATGAGTTCATGATGATTGTGAACAAAATTCGTGGATCTTTACCAAGTGAGATGAAGGAAGCCGTTGTGATCCGTGAAAAGCGGGATGAAATCATCGGCGCTGCGCATCACGAAGCCGATTCCAGAGTTGGATCAGCACGCAATGAGGCTGAACAGACAAAGGCTGCTGCGCTGGCGGAAGCTGGAAATGTTGTCGATGCTGCCCGTGCGGAGGCGCAAAGACTTTTGGAGCGCGCCCGGCTTGATGCGGAAGGCTTGGTTTCAAAGTCCGAGGTTGTGCGGATGTCACAGGAGCAGGCCCGAGAAATCATCCGGCTTGCTGAAGAGGAAGCCGCACGTATTGGAGATGCCGCCCGGGCTGAGAGCCAGCAGATGTGTGCCGGAGCAGATAGCTACGCTGCCGATGTCCTCAATAGTTTGGAAGCGTCTGTCGGGATGATCCACGATGACTTTGGTCACCGCATTGCCAGCATCAAGTCGTCGATTCAAAAGGGACGTGCACAGCTGGACCATCGCAACGCTGGACGCCCCAACCGATAATTATCTGACCTTACCTACAACAATTGCGGAACCTGCTCGTCCGGGGAATCGTAAATAGGAGCACTATGAAGCCATCACGTTTGAATTACCTTGGGAGTGAGAAACCACCGCGCCCCGTAAAGAAGCCCCACGCTGCACCAGAACGGCGTCCAATGCCCGCACAACCGAGTGTCTCATCCAATGGAGTGCCTGTTCCTGAATCGTTTCAGATGGACATCGCTGAAATCCTCCGGACGATTGGGATGCACTATGTCCATCAGATCGCGATTCCAGCGATAGGGTGTTTCGATCCAGTTTCAGGTGATGTTCCCGTGTCTGGCATCGTGGAAGGGAAGATTACCCTTACGAATACTGGCGCCATTCTCGTTCTGCGTGGCAAGGCCTCAGCCAATGTTTGGCTGCCGTGCGCCAGGTGCTTGAAACGGTACGAGGAAGCGATTGTGATCGTTCTGGAAGAGGAATACGACCTTATCGCAGACAACACCGCTACACGCCACGAGGAAGTCAAGGCGGTCGACCAGAATGTCACTGCACCTGTCATAGATGGGTCGGTCCTGGATGTTGCTGAGCTGCTCCGACAGTCTCTGCTGCTTGCTGAGCCACTACAGCCATTCTGTGGAGACTCCTGTACGGGTTATGCAACCTATTCGACCGACTTGGAATCAGAGGTTCTTCCGGCCGAAACACAGCGTCCATTCGCAGGATTAGCCGCTCTCCTCGAAGCAAATTCATCCGCGGAGTAGCATCCGAGTTCCGTTCACGATAGACTCTCCAACTTGGAAGGTACGACGATTAACGACGTACCTTACACATTGTAAAGGAATTGCATAGCCATGCCACTGCCAAAGCGCCGCCATTCGTCGGCCCGCCAAGCGAAGCGCCGAACGCACTACAAACTTACGTCTCCCACCCTCACGACCTGCAAGCGCTGTAGCGTTGCAGCGCGTGCTCACCACATTTGTGCAAGCTGTGGTTACTACAACGGTCGCCAGTGGCTGACGCCAAAGGCCGAAGTTAACGGCTAACCGGTTAGGTCATTACAGTGTCTCTTGAAGCGATAACTCTCTCCGTCGATGCGATGGGGGGCGATTATGGTCCTGAAGTAGTCGTTCGTGGTGCGGTCCAATTCCTCCGTGATGGTAGCGAAGACAATGAAAATGTCACGCTGCTGCTTGTGGGGGATGAGACCGTAATCCGCGACATTTTGACTGCTGAAGGTGCCGAAAATCTCCCTTCAATTGAGATTGTTCATACATCCGAAGAAATTGGGATGTGTGATCACCCCATGCAGTCTGTTCGGGCAAAGCCGAATGCATCTCTTGTCGTAGCTGCAAAGCTAGTGGCCGAGGGCAGGGCGTCCGCAACAGTTTCTGCCGGCAACACTGGGGCTTGTCTTGTTGCCGCAATCCAGTACATCGGGCGTATCGATGGCGTTGCCCGCCCTGCGATTGCTGCCCCGATGCCAACCGCTACAGGGCGCCCAACACTTCTAATGGATGCCGGTGCGAATGTTGACTGTCAGCTCAGTCATCTGGTGCAGTTCGGCATACTTGGCTCCGTCTACGCAGAGCGCGTATTCGGTCGGTCGAATCCTAGCGTGGCACTTCTCTCCAATGGCGAGGAAGACACCAAGGGTAACCAGCTCACAAAAGCCGTGCGTGCTGCTCTTGAAGCCGCGCCAATCAACTTTATTGGATGCACCGAAGGCAACCATGTCCTTGATGGTGTTATCGATGTCGTCGTTTGCGACGGCTTTGATGGCAACGTTTTGGTCAAAGGTGTCGAAGGGATGGCATCTGTTGCGATTTCTGTCCTCAAGGATGTCATCGCTGAGAACCCTGACCAACCCATTTTGCACGAGGCTGTACGCCGGGTGGCAAAGCGCGTGGACTACGCTGAAATCGGCGGCGCACCGCTGATTGGCATCAAGGGAATTTCCATCATCGCACATGGCCGTAGCAACGCTTACACCATGATGAATGCGATTCGGGCGGCGGTACGCGCTGGTCGTAGTGGTGTGGTTGAAAAACTGGTGGATGCCGGGCGCATCATGTCAGGTGGCGCATCATCGTGACCTTTGGAGCCTGCATTGCTGGTTTGGGGATGGACGTCCCCGTGCGAATCGTTACCAATAAAGATCTCGAAGCGGTTGTGGACACCACGGATGACTGGATTGTCACACGGACGGGAATCCACGAACGCCGCATCGTCGCGGATGGACAATCAACAGGCGATCTCGCTGTCAAAGCCTGCGAGGATGCTCTGCGAAGTGCAGGGATAACCATTGCGGACATCGAGATGATTGTTCTCTCGACATGCACCGGCGATACCAACATGCTTCCGGCAACGGCAACGTTTGTCCAGACGGCGCTTGGGGCATCCCATATCCCAGCCTTTGACATCTCAGCGGCGTGCTCGGGATTTGTTTACGGACTTGATATTGCGCATCAGTTCATTGCCACTGGGCGATGTCGGCGTATTCTCGTAGTCGGTGCGGAAGCTATGAGCCGCGTTGTCGACTGGACCGATCGGGCATCCTGTGTGCTTTTTGGAGATGGTGCAGGCGCCGCAGTTCTCGAGCGATGTCCACCAGGGCAAGGGATTCTCTCGACAAAGATTGCATCAAACGGCGCGGGAGCCTGCCTTTTGCAGATACCAGCCGGTGGTTCCCGTGAGCCATTGACGGCTGAGACGGTTGGGACCGACCGGCAGTTCCTCCATATGGATGGAAAAGCTGTTTATTCGTTTGCTGTTGAGATTATGGGCGAGGCTGCGATGGCTGCTCTCGATGCTGCGGGCATCTCACCGTCTGAAATTGACTTGCTCGTCCCGCATCAGGCGAATATCCGTATCATCAAATCCGCGGCCGACCGCATGGGTATTCCGCTCGAAAAAGTCTTCATCAATGTGGACCGCTACGGCAATACATCCGCTGCAAGCATTCCTATTGCGCTTACGGAAGCCGTTCGAACTGGCCGCCTCAAAGAGGGCGACTTGGTTGTGACGGTTGGTTTTGGGGCAGGGTTGACTTGGGGAGCAAACGTGATGCGTTGGGGGCAGGTAAATCCGTGATGTATGCTGCTATTTTCCCAGGCCAAGGATCACAGGCACCCGGGATGGGCCTCTCACTTTACGAGACCAGCGCTGATGCCAAAGCTGTTCTCGACAGGTGTGAAGCTGCCTTTGGCGGCGGATTACTTGATGTCTGTTTTCACGGTTCGGCTGATGATCTGAAGGACACGGCGATTGCGCAGCCAGCACTGTTTGCTGTCTCTGTCGCGTCATTCACGGTTGCAGCTGCACGTGGCTACGCTGCCGATATGGTCGCCGGGCACTCTGTCGGAGAATATGCGGCGCTGTGTGTGGCAGGCGTTTTTGATATTGAAACAGGACTTGGGCTAGTCAAGGCGAGGGGGCGCGCGATGGCCACCGCTGCAGCCGCTAATCCCGGTGGCATGGCTGCGGTTCTTGGCTTGGATGCCTCTGTAATCGCAAAGTGCTGTCTTGAGTCAGGACTTGCTGTCGTGCCTGCGAATGACAACTGCCCAGGGCAAGTGGTTATTTCTGGCGTTGCTGATGCCCTTGATGCTATTACGCAGCCGCTTAAAGACTTGGGCGCGAAAAAGGTTATCCGTCTAGCGGTGAGTGGAGGGTTTCACTCTCCGTTGATGCAAAGCGCCGCAGCTGAAATGGCTGGCTTGCTCCAGGGAATCACGTTCTCTGCCCCGGTTATTCAGGTAGTCGCAAATGTAACCGCTGATTGGATTTCTGATCCGGATGCCATCAAGGCTGCGTTGGTCGAGCAGGTCGCAGGGCCGGTACGTTGGACGGAGACGCTGCAGCGACTCGATCAGGCCGGCGTTGATGCCTATACCGAGTTTGGTTCTGGTACTGTCCTTGCTGGACTTGTCAAGCGGACATTGTCTGGTGCAAGCGTGATGAGCGTGGGGGACCAAGCCACTCTGGATGCTCTCATTGGGGGGACAAGATGAGTAACAATGCGTTGACGGGACGAGTAGCTGTGGTCACTGGTGCTGGCCGCGGTGGCCGTGGAATTGGCCGTGGCATTGCCGTTGCACTTGCAGCCGCAGGTGCTGATGTTGTCATCACTGCACGTACCAACATCTCCGATGCCGAAGCCGTAGCCGCTGAATGCATTGCACTTGGCGTCAAGGCAATGGCCGTTGTAGCTGACATCGTTGATGAAGCAAGTGTTGAAGCCCTTTTCAAGACGACCATGGAATCGTTTGGTCGTGTTGACATTCTTGTGAACAATGCTGGGATCACGCGGGATACATTGTTACTGCGAATGTCTGTCGATCAGTGGGACAGCGTCATTGATGCAAACCTTAAGGGGGCGTTCCTCTGTTCACGTGCAGCAAGTAAGATAATGCTACGCCAGAAGAGTGGACGTATAGTAAATATTGCATGGTGAATGGTCTCCGCGGTAGCGCAGGGCAAACCAACTATTCCGCAAGTAAAGCGGGCTTGATTGGTTTCTCTCGCTCACTTGCGAAAGAACTGGCATCACGTGGCATCACTGTCAACGTGGTTGCGCCAGGGTTTATCGATACGCAGATGACGGATGCCTTTGAGGGAGATGCTCGTGAGCAGCTGCTCAAAATGATTCCACTAGGGCGGTTTGGTCAATCAGAAGATGTCGGTGCGGCAGTGGCGTTTCTTGCGTCAAATGGTGCATCGTATATTACGGGTCAGGTCCTCACCGTTGATGGTGGGTTAACAGTCTGATTCGGATTAGGGAAGGGATTTAGCTATGTCTACATTCGATCGTGTGAAGAAGGTTGTTGTCGAGAAGTTGGAAGTCAGCGAGGACGAAGTTACGCTTGAAGCTGCTTTCATCGATGATTTGGGCGCAGATTCGCTCGATATGGTTGAGCTCGTAATGGGCATTGAGACCGAGTTTGGCGTTGACATCCCTGATGAGGATGCCGAGAAAATCGTCAAGGTTCAGGACGCCGTCTCGTATATCGACTCCAAGTCCTAACTTATCGTCTGGCTCCCCTGGTGGCGGACATTAGGCGTTGCCGGGGGAGAAATGAAAAATGCAAAAAAAGCGTATTGTCGTAACTGGTATCGGCGTCGTCTCACCCGTTGGTGTTGGGAAGACAAATTATTGGAATTCACTTGTTTCCGGAATCTCCGGAGTCGGGAGAATTACACATTTTGACCCAACAGGCTTTGATGTCCAAATTGCGGCTGAAGTCAAAGGGTTTGATGTAACCAATTGGATCGAGCGCAAAGAGAGTCGCAGGATGGACCGTTTTGTCCATTTTGGTGTTGCTGCAGCGCTTGATGCGATTGAAGATGCTGGCCTAAAAATTACTACGGCAAACGCTGAGCGGGTTGGTGTTCTCGTTGGAAGCGGAATCGGTGGATTGCAAACCCTTGAAGATCAAGTCAAGGTGCTTATCCAAAACGGACCTTCCAAGATTTCACCGTTCCTCATTCCGATGATGATCGCAGATATGGCATCGGGTCATATTTCGATTATCACTGGCGCTAAAGGGCCTAACTCCACCGTTGTCACTGCGTGTGCAACAGGTGCGCATGCCTTGGGCGATTCCCTTGAGATCATTCGCCGCGGCGCCGCTGACGTTATGATTTGTGGTGGAACAGAAGCCGCTGTCACGCAGATTGGAGTTGCCGGATTTGGCAACATGAAAGCGATGACATCCAAGTACAACGACACCCCAACAAAAGCATCCCGTCCGTTCGAGGCAGGCCGTGACGGTTTTGTCATCGGCGAAGGTGCTGGTGTTGTCGTTCTCGAAAGTCTTGAACACGCGGAAGCGCGTGGAGCTCACATTTATTGCGAGCTTGGTGGTTACGGTATGTCGGGTGATGCGTATCACATGACACAACCTGCCGCCGGTGGAGAGGGTGTTGCGCGTGCGATGGTCGCTGCGCTAAACGATGCGGATGTTCAACCTGAAATGGTTGGTTACATTAACGCACACGGAACATCCACCCCGCTGAACGACAAAAATGAAACTGCTGCACTGAAGGCAGTCTTTGGTGATCATGCTTACAAGCTTGCTGTTTCCAGTACGAAGTCGATGACGGGGCACCTCCTTGGGGGAGCTGGTGGAATTGAAGCAGTGGCTGCGGCACTGGCTATCCACACAGGTGTACTGCCTCCGACCATCAACTACGATAACCCGGATCCGGATTGCGATTTGGACTACATCCCGAACGTCGCCCGAACCCAGCAAGTTGAAGTCGCAGTGAGTAATAATTCTGGCTTTGGCGGACACAATGCCGTCATCGTGATGAAGCGCTATCACGGCTAGATTCGATTCAGTTCAAAACGTAACACACCCCCTTTGGCGATGCCAAAGGGGGTGTGTTTCACAAAGGGCTTCCTCTGTGTCTACTTAGCCTTTGCAGCCTTGTCTATCATCTTGGTGAACTCAGCCTCACTCTGTGCACCGACTGCCTGCTGGACCAGCTTGCCCGTTTTCGAAAACACAAATGTCAACGGAATCGCAACAGAACCACCATCACTGGTAGGCGCCAGCCACTTCAAATAACCAGGATCGAATTCTGAGCCATCTTTGTTGATGAAGGCAAATTTGGCAACTCCATTTGATTCAAGAAATTTCGCAGCCTTTGCAGAATCGGAACGGTCATCGATTGCAATCGTAATCAAGTCCGCTCCCTTTTTCTTGGTGGTCGCGACCATGTCCGGAAACTCAGCCTTACAAGGGCCACACCACGTCGCCCAGAAGTTCAGGACGACGACCTTGCCCTTGTGCTTAGCGAGTTCAGCCTTAATCGATGCTGGTGTCCCAATTCCGAGTGCTGGAGGGGCTGCATGTGCGGTTACAGCCAAAAGCGCCACGATGGAAGCAGTCAACAATATCTTCATTTTTCGTCCTTTTTTGCTCCCAGAAGCTCAAGGATCGCCAGGGAGTCCTCAGCCGCGGTTGCGGGTTTAATCTTGGTATCTACAGCAACAATTCTACCGTCAGGGTTCACGTAAAAGGTAATCCGTTTTGCAATAGGCTTTGCCGGATCTCCACCATCCCGTAGGACACGGTATGCATTGATAACCGCGCCATCGGTGTCCGAAAGCAAGGTGTGCGTAAGGCTTTCCTTGGCGCAAAACTGCCGCTTGGATGCTGTGTCCTGAGCACTGATAGTGACAACATTTGCACCGATTGTCTTGATTGCATCCATCGCCTTGGTGTACGAACGGTTCTGCAACGTACACCCGCTGGTCATATCAACCGGGTAGAAAGCAATCACCAACCACTTTCCTTTGAAGTCTTTGAGGGAAACCTTACGGTCCGCCTGGTCCAACAACGCAAAGTCAGGAGCGCGTTTTGAAATCAGCTGCACGGGAGTCGCGGATGGCATCGCTGCCTGGACAGAGTAAACAACAGGGATGATAAGCATGGTCAATTTTACCGAATACCTGCGAACTAAGTTCCATTAGGAAAAATGTAAATAATATACATAAATATCGTGTGATTTATTGAAATAGTTAATGATAATGTTGGTTGTGTTAGAATATCTGAAATGTCCTGTGTGTAGCGGTTCACTAGATGTCACCGCAGTGGCATGTGCTTGCTGTCAAATCGAGATCAAAGGCTCGTTCCGCCCACATTGGTTGACAGGTTTGGACCGGGAGCAGCTTGACTTTCTACTTACATTTGTCCGGTGCCGCGGCGTGATTCGCGACATCGAAGCGCTCCTTGGTATCAGCTATCCAACCGTGAGAAATCGTGTAGATCAGCTGGTGGATGCTGTCGAGGGGCTTCTTGGCCAAACTGAGACACCTTCGATTCCCATTGATCCACGGATTGCGATCTTGGAGCGATTGGCAAGTGGAGAGATATCTCCCGATAGGGCAATGACTTTACTGGATGCATTTTCGACGCATCCCTAATGGAGGAAACCATGGCATCACAAGAACGCTTACTCATTCTAAAAATGCTTCAAGAAGGCACAATTTCAACGGAGGATGCTCTTAGGCTCTTAGAGGCATCCGCTGCAAATGCAGAACAAGAAACCGTTGCAGAGACGCCACTCGAACAGCCTGCGGATGAACCGATTGCACCCCTTGAAGATGTAGACCCAAGCACCTCAACGACCGTGGCGCCAGCTGCAGCTGATCCATTCAATGAACTCGAGGCTGAAGTAATCGCGCGGGCAAAAGCTAAAATCGCTGCCGCACGAGAAAAGGTTGCTGTCGTTGCGGATCAGCTGGCCGCTGCCGATGAAAAGGTTGCAGATGCGGGTAAGTCGGGAAGTCCGCTCGATGACCTAGCCGATGCTGTAAAAGCCCTCCCAGGAATGCGCTCTGTCTTCGATGCTCTGAGCGGTTTAGATCCATCCCGGATGGCATCCGAAGCAAAACGACATGCCCGGGAAGTCAAACGGCAAACCCGTCGCGTTGCACGATCTGTCACAGATGGGATTGACGAAGTCCTGCGGTCCGATGTCAACCGGCTGCTGGGAGTGACCGACCCTACCCTGACAGATGCCTATGAAGCAACGCTGGCTGTCACACCCGGCATGGCGCTGCGGGTACGTAACCCGTTTGGTGACATCGTCATCCAACCGACCGACAACGAACAAGTACGGATTGCCGCGAGTATCAACATTTGGGAAACAGATGCCACACTTGCCGCTAATCTGCTGGAATCGCTCTCTGTGTCAGCCGAGGTCGTCGATGATGCGATTGTCGTTGGATGTACGGGACCAGAGCGCTCACGCAAGGTAGGCGTTGATATCGTTATCCTGATGCCTAAGACCAGAATCCGAATGACACTGATGTCGCCAACGGGAAAGATTCAGCTCGAAGGAGTGCGAGCAGCTGCATTGGTGGCTGCGACAAACTCGGGAGACATTCGCTTCAACAGCGTGATTGCAGACACCGTAACCCTTGAGACGACATCCGGTGATGTCAGTCTTCACGGAATCGTGGGGGCGCTGAGTGTGAAGTCATCCAGCGGTGATGTCAAGCTTGAAAAGACGAATGGATCCAGCGTGAACCTCGTCACAAGTTCAGGTGATGTTCATATCAACTCAGTCGATGCATCTAATGTTGACCTGAGCTCCTCATCGGGTGATCTCTACATTCTAAAACTGAATGCCCAGTCCCTTACGATGGCATCCGTTTCTGGAGACATCCGCTGTGACTTAGCTGGTGTGTCCGGGCAAGTCAAGATTGACTCGGCTACCGGGTGGTCCGATGTAACCCTCCATAGCTCTGTCACTCCTGAATCGCTGGTTGTACATTCGGTTTCGGGAGATTGCACCCTGACAGTCCTAGACGCCATTGGAATACAGGCAAAGGTTGTATCACGGACCGGAAATGTAACGCTGCCGGAAACCTTTACACATCAAGTGCAGGGAAACTATGAAGGTACGGTGGGGACGGCACCATTTTCAAATGTTTCTATTGTGACTGTTTCGGGTGATGTCGCGGTCAATGTATCAAGCGCACCCGATGCGTAGTGATAGACTTTGGCCATGGTACGTGTTCTGTTTGTCTGCCTTGGGAACATTTGCAGATCCCCGATGGCAGAAGCCTTGATGCGGCACAAAGTTGAAAATGCCGGGCTTGCTGACAAGATAATCATCGACTCAGCGGGCCTTGGCGCCTGGCATGTCGGAGAGCCGCCACATCGTGGGACCCGGCAGGTTCTTGATAATGCAGGGATAC